>JALRIQ010000107.1 GCA_023277325.1 Bacteroidia bacterium
TTAATGACACTATCTTTGGATTTTTAGAAAAAGATCTGTCACCAATTATATTTGATGCTCCCTTATATTTTAAATCTAAAACAGGCAACGTGTTTATATTGGCACCAATAAGTTTTAATAATTCAGAAGTTTTGTCTACAAATAAGGCTGCTTCCGGTATATTTACCTCTTTCACTTCTTGGATACCAAAGAAGCTTTGGGTAACCGTCTTCTTCTCCAGTCCGCTGAAAGAGAATGCCACATTTCCTGTAAAAAGTTGTTTGAGCTCTTTGGTTTTTACGCCTAAATCGGCAGCAATTTCATCCAAACTTGCTTTTGTACTTGGGTTTTCCGTGAGCAGTGAATAGAGCTTATCGGTATTGAACTGGATTTGGGCGGAAAGAAGAGGTGCTTTGCTGGTGGTTTGGGCAAGAAAATGCTCGCCAGACTCCGTTCCGTAAAGGCGCATGAATTTGGCGTCTTCTTTTTTCTCAAAGGCTGTTCTACTTACAAAATCAATTTGCCCTGCTTTAAATCTCATGCTCATTCCGTAGGCTATTTCTCCGGATTGTTTCATGATGTTTAAGCCGATAAGTTCATTCCTCTGATTTGGGAAGAATGAGTTTTTAAGGTAGACGAACACATCAGAACCTTTGATATAGGAATCTTTATACAAGGCAAGCTCATCAATTCCTGGATTCGATTGTACTAAAATAGACTTGGCCACCTGCAATAAGGTAGTGGTGTCCTTAGCCATATAGAGTAGTGCCGTTTGTTCATTCCACAGAATTATTGGTCCATCAGAAGTGTATAGGTAGTTTATTTCACCTTCACTTTCGATAGAATGAGTCATGTTTGATGCCTTCAGAACTTCAGCAAATTTTGTTTTGTCTTTGATGCCCAGTAAGAGGCCTCCAGTGCTCTTCGTCTTGGAAAGAAAGAAATGCGGATTATCCGTAAAACGCAGTCCACTGGCTTTTGGATCCTGAGCAATTCTCCTGAATAAAGGGAGGAGCTCTCCGCTAGATTGGGTCATGAACGACTCAAAAAGCGCCATCTCGGTGAGGTTTTCCCCTTCGACTTTTTTTGCCAAAGATGGAAAGTTCATGCTCACCACAAGTTCACTTTCTTGAGGTACAAAGGCAGCCAATCGACGTGATCCACTCACCTGACCAACAAAAAACCATGCTCCAATGGCGATAGCGGCCAGAGCACCCATAACTAAGAGGGTTTTTTTCATGAAGTTTGGGGCTGTTTTTTCAAGCCCAAGATAGAGAAATCAGATTTCACGGCACGGATGGTATTGCTTAATCGGCCTAAGCCATCGATTTCCATTTCCACTACATCACCGTCTTTCAACCACTGAACCTGGTAGTTTGGATCGTTTAATAATCCCGTTCCATTGAGTTCCAATAAGCAGCCAGTTCCAACTGTACCTGACCCGATTACATCTCCTGGCCAGATATCTACACCGTAAGCACATCGCTCAAGGATTTCGGCAAAGGTCCAGTCCATATCGCCCATATTGCCTTCAGAGAGGAGTTCTCCATTTACCCAGCATTTCATGTTTAGCTTGTAGTTGTTACCAACATGGCCTGGTTTTGCTGGGACTTTATAAGGTTCCAGTTCATCAGGAGTAACCATATATGGACCGATTACGGTACTAAAGTCTTTTCCTTTTGCGGGTCCAAGGTTGAGCATCATTTCCTCCATTTGAAGGGTACGCGCGCTCATGTCGTTCATGATCATATATCCTGCGATGTAATCGTCGGCTTCTGCTGCGGTGATGTTTCTTCCTTTTTTACCCACGACAATTGATGCTTCCAATTCGAAGTCGAGTTTTTGGAAATGATCAGGCATGCAATCAATTGGACCAGGTCCCTGGATGGCATTGTGGTTTGTGAAATAGAAAATTGGGTATTCATCAAACTGAGGAATCATGTCCACCTTTCTGTTGCGACGCGCTGCAGCCACGTGCTGACGGAAAGCATATCCATCGCGGCAGGAAGTTGGGTTGGTGATTGGAGCAAGCAATTGTCCGTTTGAAACTGGCACAGCCATTTCTTTATAATCACCAGCAATCACTTTTTCATTGAGTGATTTCGCGCGGTTCATGGCATTTTCTCCCATCTTCAAGAACCCCAACATATCATCCGGTAAGGCATGATCCAAACGTTGCAATGGATAAACCTGTTCTTCGTGAAATATTCCTAAATGAGCTTTGTTTTGAAAGAAAAATGTTACCAGTTTCATATGATATACTTTTGATGCGAATATACAGCGCATGCCCCCTTGGATGCGAATAATTCAGTAAAAGTCTTTTGATTCTGTGCGATTCTGACTCAAATAAGCCAGAGATTTTATACTTTGTATGGAAAATCATCCAAGCTGAAAATAGCCCGTATGAAGCGCCTTGTGCCACCTATTTCCGAACAAGAACCCCAATTGCTGAGTCAACTCGAAGATTTGGCTGGTGTTGGTATTTGGGAGATATCCTTGGATGGTTCTTCACTCTATTGGTCGGAAGGTGTATATAAGATTCATGAGCTGGATCCCCAAACTTTCACGCCGACCGTGGAGGAGGCAATTCGTTTTTATACCACCGACAGTATTCCGATTATCACGGAGCTGGTAAATACTTTAATAAATAAGGGAGTAGAATATGATGCCGAATTGCAATTGGTAACGGCCAAAGGCAGGAAGATTTGGGTACGTGTAATTGGGAAGGCTTTTTATAATGAGCAAGGGCAGATAAGTAAGGTGTCCGGTCTGTTTCAAGACATTAATAAAATGAAATTGCGGGAGTTGGCTTATCAAACCCATAAGAAAAAGGTAGAGGCTCAAAACTTGCGTCTTCAGCAATTTGCTCATATTGTTTCCCATAATTTGCGTTCCTATACCGGAAATTTGGATCTGATGATACGCGTGTTGGGCGGAACAACAGACGAGGAAGAACGGGATACGTATTGGGAGCAAATAAAACGTGTATCTGCGAGCTTAAATGAAACCATCGCCAACTTGTCGGAAGTGGTTCGGGTAGAAAGCGAAGGGAGAAAAAGTCAGTTGATTCGGGTAAAAGACGCCATCGATAAGGTCTTCTTGACCTTGCGGTTAAAATTAGAAGAAGCCAATGCTTTAGTGCATGTTGAAATGGGTGGTTGGGAGGAAATTGACTTTGAGCCGGCCTATTTTGATAGCATCTTATTGAATTTATTGAGCAATTCGATAAAGTATAGAGACCCTGAGCGACAGCTGCACATTCATGTTACTACTTCTGTTAAGGCAGGAAAAAAACAATTGACCGTAAAGGATAATGGAAGGGGCATAGACCTCGACCGTTATGGGGCTTCCCTATTCGGACTCTATAGAACCTTTCATGGAAATAAAGATGCAAGAGGTATTGGTCTATTTATT
This sequence comes from Bacteroidia bacterium, assembly GCA_023277325.1. Classification (GTDB taxonomy): domain Bacteria; phylum Bacteroidota; class Bacteroidia; order UBA8524; family UBA8524; genus UBA8524. The sequence goes on from JALRIQ010000107.1 coordinate 3,394, forward strand.
ACTAAAAGTCAGGTAGAATCGATGGGCGGCAAAATTTGGGTTGAAAGTGCGCCCAACTTAGGGGCCTCCTTTCATATTGAGTTTTGAAAATTAGAGCGTATTGTTCAGTAGGTCTGCCGCTGTAATCCGCTCAAAAAGTTTGGTTTGTTTCATCGCATTGATGAGACGGACATGTTCCACCTTGTGCGCGTCGCTACCGACCATATGAATCATACCTTCTTTCAATAATAATTCAGCAGTATTCTTGATTTGAGGCCCGTAATATCCAGCAAATGACATCAGGTTTAATTGGAACAATGCCCCACTGTCGTAAATACGCTGATAGGCTTCCAAGGTTTCCTTTGCTCGATTGCGCAAGAGGTAGGCATAGCGCTCAGGATGCGCAAAAACAGGCTTATACCCCTGAATCCTTAAGTCAAAGAAAACCTGCAATAATTCGGGGTGACTTTGAATGTAGTTGGTTTCAATAAGAACGTAATTATCGCCAAAGGTGAGCAGGGGCTCTTTGTTTTTTACCATCTGAATGAAGGCATCATCCAAATAGTATTCAGCTGCAGCTTCAAGCTCTACATCCATGCCGCGCTCTTTGACAGCTTCCTGTACGAACTCCAATTTTTGCCGAATGATATCAGGAGTATTCCTGTAAAACTCGTACATGATATGGGGCGTCGTAATGATTTTTCGGATACCAAAACGGGATGTGCGTTCAATCATGTCTAAGGTATCATCCAGGGTTTTAGCCCCGTCATCGATACCTGGGAGCATATGAGAATGCACATCCACTTCCAAAGCAGAAGCTGCCTTCCCGGGAGCTTTATCCCGATTGAAGGCGTCCTGTATTTTGGAAAGTAAACCCATTATACTTCGCTCAAATATTCTTTAAGAGAAATGATGTTCGCGATTTGCATCGGATCGACTTTCAAAGGTTCAGTGATATTGATGGTGAACCAGTCGAGGATATAAATGATTTCAAATAAGGTGGGTATGTCAACACCTTCCGTTTCAAATACGGCAACTTTATTATTCTCTCTTTCGAGCAGAGCAATCACAAAATCGAAACGTGCGCTCACACGGTCGTTGGTATTGCTGTTTAAAACGATAAAGTTCGAAGGAAGCTGTCCGTAATACGATTCAATCACATTATGGTTGGCCTCTGGAAGCATGCTCACAAAAGCTTCCATCTTGGAATTTTCATTCAGCTGCTGGGCAAAGCGCACTGCAACGCCATAAAATGCGGCGTCGCAAATAATGGTATAGCGGCGGTTAAGCGAGGATTGGAACTTCTTCTCGAGACTTTGAGCGGCTCCTTTCAAGCGGTCTTTATCTTGCAAAGTGGTGATAGCCACTTGCATCGATTCGTTGATGTCTTCACCCAAAAGATCAGCGAAGATGCGCAACATAAATCCAAGCGAATAACCCAAGGCCATACGCGGCTGGAAACCACCCTCAATGGTATAGTAAGTTAAGCCATGCTCTTTGGCCTTTTCCATGAGCTGTCCACCTTGCGTAACGATAATGATGGTCGCTTTTCTGGCAATGGCCTCCTCAAACATGGTGAGGGTTTCTTCCGTATTTCCGGAGTAAGAACCCAAAATCACCAAGGATTTCTCATTCACGAAACCTGGCAGATAATAATCGTTTACCACCTCAACCGGCACAGGAAAGCGTTGGATGAATTGCGCTTTGGTAATGGTAGCGCCAATTCCTGATCCTCCGAGGCCACCAACGAAAACATTGCTAAAATCAGTAGCCTTTAGGCCATGACTGCTGTAATTCTGCTGTACGTATTGCAACTGCTGGTAAAAGCTTTCAAGTGAACTGTGATGTGTGATCATATAGAACAAGTATAATGAATAAGGGCTAAAAATATAAAGACTCTCGGTCTGAATGGATGTTTTCCCGATATCTATCGGAACTCATTTTTTTATTTTCTACAAGTGCAGGGCTCTGTTTCCAGTAGCTCCCAACGCAGCTTCTTTCAAAGCCTCGGTAAAGGTTGGATGCGCATGGCTGATTCGTCCGATATCTTCTGCAGAGGCACGGAATTCCATCGCTACAACTGCTTCGGCAATCATATCTGCGGCGCGAGGTCCAATCATATGTACGCCAAGAATTTCATCGGTTGTTGCATCGGCAAGCACCTTTACAAATCCATCGGTATCCATGGAAGCGCGCGCTCTTCCTGAGGCCATGAATGGGAATTTACCTGTATTGTACTTGATTCCAGCAGCTTTTAATTGCTCTTCGGTTTGTCCGACACCCGCCACTTCTGGCCAGGTATAAACTACCCCAGGAATTAAGTTATAGTTGATATGCGGTTTCTGGCCTGCCATCAATTCGGCAACCATAACGCCTTCTTCTTCGGCTTTGTGTGCAAGCATCGCTCCACGAACCACGTCGCCAATTGCATAAATATTTGGCACATTGGTTTGAAGGTGGTCATTTACAGCGACTCTTCCTCTGTCATCCATTTGCACACCGGCTTTGTCCAAGCCTAGATTATCGGTATACGGACGACGACCCACCGCTACAAGACAGTAATCTCCTTTAAATTCAACTTTTTCTCCTTTCGGATCTTCCGCTGTAACGGTAACTGCTTTTCCTTTTACAGAGGCGCCGGTTACTTTATGTTTGAAGAAGAATTCAAAACCTTCTTTTTTCAAAACTTTTTGAAGCTCTTTTCCGAGGGCCTTATCCATAGAAGGAATTAGCGAATCGGTATATTCAACCACCGATACTTTAGCTCCCAGGCGGGCATAAACAGATCCCAATTCCAAACCAATAACCCCTCCACCAATGATGATAAGGTGTTTTGGAACTTCAGTAAGCTCCAAGGCTTCGGTAGAAGTGATGATGCGTTTTTTGTCGACAGTTACACCTGGAATTGAGCTTGGCTTAGACCCTGTCGCAATGATGGAACGCGCAGCTTCAATCTCCTGTGTTTTTTCACCCTTGATTTGAATTTTAGTCGCGCTGAGGTAGGAACCTACTCCAGTGTACACATCAATTTTATTTTTCTTCATCAAAAAATCGATGCCGTCGGTATTGGCTTTCACCACTCCGCGCTTGCGGTCAATCATCTGCTTTAAGTTAACCTTGAGGTTACTTAGTTCGATTCCATGAGTAGTAAACGTATGCTGGGCATTGTGGTAATGTTCAGATGAATCAAGTAGCGCCTTAGAAGGGATACAACCTACGTTCAGGCAGGTTCCTCCAAGTGTTGCATATTTTTCAATGATGGCTGTTTTCAATCCAAGTTGAGCACAACGAATGGCGGCTACATATCCACCAGGACCAGAGCCAATTATGGCAACATCGTATTTTGACATATCAGGATTTTTCTGTTAAGCCCTGCGAAGATAAAGGAATTCCCTTTTTTTAGGCCATCTGAGTGCGGCTTTTTCCCTACAAATCCGAATCGCCTTTTTTAGTCACCCAATCCATGAAATTACACAACGAAGTTTGGGGCTTAGCGCAGTTTCAGTTCCTGACCGAGCGAAATAACATTGCCTTCCAAATTATTCAGCTTTTTCAGGGTGTCTACCGAAATAGAATATTTACGCGCCAAACTATAAAGGGTGTCTCCTTTTTCAACAATATGGGTGGCAGGTAGGGTATTGGTTGGCGTTTCTTTTTGTCCGGCTTCCTTTTTATTTAACTGAAGCTTTTGTCCAATACGCAAATCGTTGCTTGTTAGGTTATTGATGGATTTCAGTTCATCAACAGGCATATTGTATTTCTTGGCTATAGAGTAAAGGGTCTCACCTGTTTCCACAGTATGGATAAAGCTGGTATTTTCGGTGTCTGGGTGTTCTTCTCTGGCCGCACCATTGATGATTAGTTCCTGGCCAATTTGGATTCCAAAACCTTCCAGTCCGTTCAATTCGCGAATTTGTTCTACGCTCATTTGGTATTTTTTGGCAATACCGAATAAGGTTTCACCAGCGGCCACGGTATGCACTTTTACCTCGTCGCTATGGTCGGTGCGTTCTCTTGGGATATTTACCGTGTCTTTCACTTCCTCGGGAGTGATCGCAGGTTCAGTGCTCATTTCAGGAACGGGTTTTTTAACCGAAGCGGCACTGTCTACTTTTTCTTTAACCACAATGGTGTCGCCTGATTTAACCGGATTTTCAGGAAGAACTACGCGCATTACTGCGGTATCTTTTTCTTCTTCCTTCTTCGGTTGAATGGTTTCAGGATTTTTCTTTTGAAGATAGAGCGTTTGACCAGGAACGGGTTCTTCGCCGTCTTTACGATCAAGGTGGTTTTTCCGGTACAGGTGTTTTAATTTAATTCCATACATCTGCGAGATGCTCCACATGGTTTCTCCTGGCTGAACAACATGGTAAGGCACGGAACCTTTTCGTTTCTTCGGTTTGAGATAAACAATTTCCCCTGGAGTCAATTCCTGTCCTTTTGGGATATCATTATACTTCCTGATTTGCCAGGCTCCCATCTCATTTCGCTTTGCAATACCAATAATATTGTCGCCCGGCTGAACACGTTCTGCTGGAATTTCATTGAAAACGACAACTCCCTCCGGTTCCGGCTCTTTTGGTGTTTCCTTTGGTTTCTCTGCAATAACAGGAGGTACGACGTCAAGGTCACCTGGTTTCAGGTGGTCTAACTTATGCAACTCATGGCGTTCAATAATGGTAATGAGCAGCAATGGGTATTTCGGGTTTGTGGCATAACCCGCCTTTTTTAACCCGTGCGCCCAACTTTTATAATCGGTGCGGTCGTATTCAAATAGAAAGGCATAACGTACATTTCCCATCAAAAATTCGGAGTGGTCGATATAGGATTGAGAGGCTGAGTCGTAAGCGCGGAAGCATTCGTTGGCTTCATCATCGTCTTCGATAATGGTTTTGCCCGTCCACGATTTTTTGCACTTAATACCAAAATGGTTATTTCCTTGCGTAGCGAGCCGCGAATTGCCATTCCCTGATTCAAGAAGGCCTTGTGCCATGGTGATACTCGCAGGAATTCCAGTACGGTGCATCTCTTGAACCGCAATGCTTTTATAAATCTCGATGTATTGAAGGGGCGTGAGTTTCTCATTTCCGCCAGAAAAGGCAAAACTGAAAATGATCAAACTTATCCAAACGAGTCGCTTCATACTTCTAATAACGCTTTTGGCAAAACTATTGATATCCAAGTTGTCAGGAATGCCTTTGTTTTTCACTTATACACAGGAAATTGATGCTGGTGTAGTGAAAAACCTCCCTTGGTTTTCAATTAATGCTAAATTTGTCGCGAATGAAGAAGAATTATCTGCGGAATATCGGTTCACCATTTTGGTATAAACTGATTGCGATTGCGCTTTTCGGCCTAATGCTGGGGGATGTTTCTTATGCTCAGCAAATTCCTGAACCAACCTGGACTTACACATTTTCAAAGTCGGAAGTAGCCATTGGAGAAGAAGTGGAGTTGGTATTTAAATCGAATATCCAACCTGGCTTCTATGTTTATTCAAATGATTTTGACCCACTGTTAGGTCCGCAGCTTACAGAGGCAGAATTCGATAAACACCCGAGTTATGAGTTAGTTGGTTCACTTCGTCCAATCAATCCGTCAAGAAAGTTTGATGAGGTTTGGGACGGTGAAGTAGGCTACTTTAAGAAGAAAGCGGAGTTCCGTCAAACCGTCAAGATTCTATCAAAAGACCCTGTTATCAAAGGGATTTTATACTTCCAAACCTGTTCGGATCAATCTTGCGTGTCTTTTGACCCTGCATTCAGCTTCAAAGGATTGACTGTAAAAGCAGCCGCGGTTAAACCTTCCACTGCACCTGTTGAGCCACCTAAAACTCAGGAAATAAAAGATCCTTCTGCACAAGAAACAGTTCCAGCTACTGAAGAGGTGATTGATACTCCCGAAACGGTAGAAGAAACGCCAGCGGTAGAAAGAACATCAAGTGCAGATAGCACTTCAACTTCAGAAATTGATGCGGAGGATGAAAAAGGAGATAAAGGGATTCTGGAAAAAGGATTGACGGCTTTGTTTCTTTTGGGCTTTGCCTTCGGATTCGGTGCGGTTTTAACCCCTTGCGTATTCCCAATGCTCCCTATGACGGTTGCGTTTTTCACCAAACGACAAGGTAAAGGGGCTGGACGGAAAATGGCTTTGTTTTATGGATTTAGCATAGTCTTTATCTATACCTCATTCGGATTATTATTGTCGTCGCTATTTGGCGCCACCTTTGGTTACGCGATTAGCACGCACTGGGTGCCGAATATTTTGTTCTTCATCATCTTTATCATTTTTGGGATTTCCTTTCTTGGGGCCTTTGAGTTGGTTTTACCGAGCTCATTTGTAAATAAAATTGACAAAAACAGCGACCGTGGGGGATATATCGGGGTATTTTTTATCGCGCTTACCCTGGTGGTAATATCTTTTTCCTGCACAGTGCCTATTGTAGGTTCTGTAGCCATTCTTGCTGAGAATGGTGAGATCATGCGGCCATTGGCTGCGATGCTCGGTTTTTCCATCTCTTTTGCCTTGCCATTTACCTTATTCGCTTTCTTCCCGCAGTGGATGAGCAAATTGCCAAAATCAGGTGGCTGGTTGAATTCGGTAAAAGTGTTCTTTGGCTTTATTGAGATTGCTCTTGCTCTTAAATTCTTTTCACAAGCTGACCTTGCCTACCACTGGGGAATTTTAGACCGGGATGTTTTTCTGAGTCTGTGGATTGTGATTGCTGCGTTGATGGGGCTTTATTTCCTTGGTAAATTGAAATTTTCGCACGACAGCGACCTGAAATTTGTATCAGTTCCTCGTTTCTTCTTCGCTTTGGCTTCTCTTTCCTTTGCGATGTATCTTGTTCCAGGTCTTTTTGGTGCACCACTAAAACCTTTGGCAGGTATTCTTCCACCAATTACTACACAAGACTTTGTAGGAGGAACCGCAACAGCAGAAGGAAATCATGACCAAGCAGGTCAGGATACCATTCTTTATGCCGACCTTTTGCATATTCCATTGGGTCTGCCAGGTTATTTCGACTACGAACAAGGCTTGCAAGCTGTTAAGCAACAAGGGAAACCAGCATTTCTCGACTTCACAGGGCATTCTTGTGCGAACTGCAGAAAGATGGAAGAGGACGTTTGGCCAAACCCAGAAGTGGCGACGCGTTTAAAAGAAAAAGTAATCATTGTTTCACTTTATACCGACGAAAAAACAGAATTACCTGAATCAAAATGGTATGAGTCGAAGCGGGACGGCCGAATCAAAAAAACGGTGGGCGCTCAAAACCTGGATCGTGAAATTGAACAATATGGCGAAAATGCACAACCCATGTACTTTATTGTAGATGGAGAAGGTAAAGTACTCAGTCGGTTTAATGGGTATAAAAATGATCCACACGCCTTTGCGGAATTTATTGACCGCGGTGTAGAAGCCTTTAACGCGCAAAACAAATAATGTCAAGAATCCGTCAGCATTTCGAAGAAGCCTTTAATTCCTTACAGCAGTTTCTGGCTAGTGAAGAGAACTTCCTGCGTATTGAAGCGGCAGGAGAGCTGATGGTGGAAAGCTTAAATCGCGGCGGAAAAATTATTTCCTGTGGCAACGGAGGTTCAATGAGCGATGCCATGCATTTCGCCGAAGAACTTAGTGGCAGGTACCGAGATAACCGGAAGGCCCTTGCCGCAGTTTCTATATCGGATCCAACGCATATTACCTGTGTAGGCAATGACTATGGATTCGATTTTATTTTCTCCCGTTATGTTGAGGCGGTAGGGAACAAAGGAGATGTGCTTTTGGCCATCTCTACCAGCGGCAACTCAAAAAATGTTATTCAAGCGATAGAAGCGGCAAAAGCCAAAGGCATGAAAGTCGTGGCGCTTACCGGGAAAGATGGTGGTGCAATCGCTAAAATTGCAGACCTGGAGATCCGCGCCCCGCATAGTTTATATGCCGACCGTGCACAAGAAATCCATATAAAAATCATTCATGCATTGATTGATTTTATCGAGCAGCAGGTAAAATAAGCAGGCTGTCTATCCCTTAAATACTGGAATAATTGAAGTTTCCAGATTTTATTTCGCCCTTATAAAATCCAAGACGGCCATTACCGTGTACATGGGTTTAAACAATTCAATTATAAAGAAGATTTACGCATTACTCGTTGGTTTTTCAGTGAGCATCTCAATTAGCTCGGCTGCGCATTTAAGCCCTCA
>JALRIQ010000108.1 GCA_023277325.1 Bacteroidia bacterium
CTAGAGGCCCTTGGATATCAATTTCTTTAACTTCCACAGTGTTATGATTCAGGGCAAAGTTAATCGCTCCCATTTTCCGTGCAACTTTCCTATCCTACATATTTCGTTATTTTTGCAGAAACTTGTGTATGGAAACCCGTGAAACCCAAGATAAAAGTAAGGCCCTACTCATTGTCATTATCATCATCCTTTTGCTAATGAATGGCTTTTTTATCTACCACTATATCAATACTGATAAAGAGCTCACTGCAGCAACCACAGAACTTACGGAAGTGGAAGATGCACGTACTGAACTCGAGCAAATTCTCAAAGAAACCCAGGATCAGGTTGACGCTTTGAAGGGCCAAAACTCGGGCTTGGATTCTTTGCTTCAAGAAAAAACCCAGGAGATTCAGGAAAAGGCAGCACAGATTGAACTGCTTTTAAAAGACCGCAAAAAACTTAACTCGGCTCGAGCAGAACTGGAGAAACTGCGCTATTACGTTAAAAAATACCAAAGTGAAATTGCCGCGCTGACTGAGAAGAATGAAAAACTTCAAAGACAGAACAAAGAGATCACTGCCACTTTGGATCAAGAACGGAACAAAACCGAAAAGCTGACAATGAAAACCATCGCCTTGGAAAACAAGGTGAACCTTGGCAAAAAACTGAGCTTTACCAGCCTCGCCGTAGTGGGAATCAACAAGCGAAGCAGCGGACGTGAAACAGAAACTTCACGCTCACGCCGTGTAGACCTTTTGAAAATTTACTTTACCCTAGACCTCAACTATGTTGCAGATTTAGGTGCGAAAAAATTCTACCTCCGTATAATCGGACCGGAAGGAACTACCCTTTCTAATGAAAAAATGGGAGGAGGAAGCTTTACCATTGCTGGTGAAGAATACCTCTATACCATGGAACACGATATCGACTTCGACAATACGGGCCAAACCGTTACTTTCTATTACGATCGTGGTGGTGAATGGGAAGAAGGTCTTTACAAGGCTGAAATCTATGCCGATGGTTTCCTTGTAGGAAGTCAGGATTTAAAACTTCGATAAGCTAAAAATCATGAAAGTACTGAAGTCCTTTATGTTTCTCGGGGTCTTGGCATTCTGCGGAACAACAGCTATTGCGCAAGACGCAATTAAGAGTGAAGCCAAAGAGCTTAAAAAGGAAAAAACAACCACGTCTGATACGACCTACGGTTGGAAACATTGGGGCTTTTTCAGTTTAAATTTTTCACAAACCGCCTTAACCAATTGGGCAGCTGGTGGTACAGGCTCCTATGCTGTTTTGGGCACTGTGAGCGTGCAAAACCGCTACCGTTCAAAGCAGTTTCTTTGGGAGAATGCAATGATGCTCAACTATGGACTGATTAAAGCCGATGGTAGCAGTTTACAGAAAAATGATGACCGTATTGAGCTGTATTCGCGAATAGGCAGAAAAGCATTTGGTGATTGGTATTATACGGGATTTGCCTCCTTTAAGACACAGTTCGACGCGACCTTTACTGAGGACAAAATGATTTCCAATTTCATGTCGCCTGCTTGGCTGCAATTTGCCTTGGGATTGAACTACTCGAAAAACGACCATTTCAGTGCCTTAATCGCTCCAATCGCGGGTAAGTTTACTTTTGTTCAGGAAGAAAGATTGGCCAATGCCGGCGATTATGGCATGAAGCCAGCAGTAGTTGATCCGGTAACAGGAGCGATTATTACCCCAGGGCAAACCTTCAGACAAGAAATTGGAGCGTATATTTTTATGACGGCTAATTACGACGTAATGAAGAATGTCAACCTGAGCTCAC
>JALRIQ010000109.1 GCA_023277325.1 Bacteroidia bacterium
GCTGGTGCCAACATCGATGCGAAAAACGACGACTTGATGAAAGCGTTCGCTAAGCAGTTGAAAAACCAGAAGGAAAAAACAGAACCATTCTATAAGAAGGCGCAAGAAGCTGAAAAAATTACGAAAGAATTCGTTCAGTATGTTGAAGATCTTAAACAACAGATCATTACCCACGACGGTAAAATTACGAAGCCAGAAGATATTCGTGAAGAAGACGGACAGTTGGTACATAAATCTGACATCGAGATTCACGCCTATATGATGATCTCTCCTGAGGGACCTCAAAAAGGAAAAGAATTGAAAGAAAAGGTTAATGTCACCCGCGATGGTTTGTTGAACCTATTGAAGCCTTTCAAACCATTGGAGGCTGAAGCACAAAGAATTGGAGGGCAAACTGACTTGAAAGCAATCGATCCAGAAGGACCAATTACTTGGGAGTCTGAATTGTTTGAACATTCTCCACAAGCAGCGGTAGTAACCTTGCTTACAAAGATTCAAAACGACGCGAAGAACACCTGTGCAGAAGTATTAACAGCCCTGTTCTCTGGTATCACCGCTGAAGATGTGTCTTTCGACATGTTGGTAGCGAAGTTTATTCCAGACAAATCTGCGGTTTCTTTGGGTGAGAAGTTTACAGCTGACGTAATCTTGACAGCTTACGACTCAAAACAACAAAACAAAGTTGTCATCAACGGTACTGAGTATCAAATGGAAAACGGTGTTGTTAAATATGAAGTAACACCAAACTCTGCCGGTGACTTTAAAGTTGAAGGATTCATCGAAGTAAACGGAAAAGATGGAGCGAAAAACTATCCATTTAATACAGGTTACTCTGTATTTAAAGGAGAAGCTTCTATCTCTGCCGACAAGATGAACGTTCTTTATATTGGTCTTGATAACCCAATCACGATTGCGATCCCTGGTAAAAACCCAAATGATGTGAAAGCATCTTTGAGCGGAGCAGGTAGCCTTTTAAACAAGGGTGGTGGTAAATACATCGCTAAAGTTTCTAAAAGAGGTGACGTGAAAATCGTTGTAACGGTTACTGAAGACGGTAAGTCAAAAACTTACTCTGCTCCATTCCGTGTACGCTCAATTCCTAAGCCAGAGGCTCGCCTTGGTACTTTGGAAAGTGGCACACACTCATCTGGTGCTGTTAAAGCGCAACCAGGTGTATATGGAACATTGGGAGAAGGATTTGCTTACGAAGGTGTTAAATATACAATCAAAAGCTATCTGTTTGTTTACTCTCCAAAAAGAGGGGATGCGGTACTTGTTCCGGGAGCCGGAACTGCTTTACCTCCTCAGGCGAAGAGCATTTTGAGCAGAGCGCGCAGTGGTGATAGGATTATTATCGATAACATTGAGGCTACTGGCCCTGATGGAAAACGTAACCTCTCTCCATTGGTAATTACAGTTAGATAATCATGAAAGGATTAAGAATAGCAAGTTTGTTCGCTTTGGTGGCCTTGGCTGGTGCAGCATATGCTCAACCAGACTACGATGCTACGATATATGAGGACTGGACCTACGAAAAGGCTGCTGTAAAGCAGCGTACGGAAATTCCATACCCTTATTTGCGTGAAGCAGATGTATCGTATTCAAAGCGTATTTGGAGAACGATTGATACACGCCAAAAGCAAAACCTGATCATGAAGTGGCCAAAAAGTCATTTCGGAAACATGGTTTACAAAGCGGTAAACGATGGTATTCTTACCCCTTATCGTTCTGATTCTTTGGTGTCTATCTATACACCTGAGGAGGTGTTGGATCTTGGAGTATACCGTGAAAACCAACAAATTATTAACCCGGCAAACCCGGATGACCCTTATGATTTGATTGATACGGTAATTTCTACTCCATTCGATCCATTGAAAATCGACAAGTTCTATGTAATGGAAGATTGGATCTTCGACAAAAAGCACTCTTTGTTTTTTGCTAGAATCATCGCCATTGCTCCAGCATACAAACCGATTGCCGGAGGTATAGAATTACCAGAGCAACCACTTTTCTGGATTTATTTTCCAGAGCTGAGAAGTGTGATGATTAACTGGGAGATTTTCAACAGAAAGAATGATGCTTCGCGCATCTCTTACGACTACTGGTTCGAAAAGAGAATGTTTACGAGCTATATCATTAAAGAGTCTAACGAATATGACTACCGTCTTAAAGACTTCCCTGAGTTCGAAGACAACGGCCTAGGATTGCTTTTGAAAGCAGAAGAAATCCAAAACGAGCTGTTCATCACCGAACACGATTTATGGGAGTACTAAGCACAGTATAACACATTAAAGAACCCTGACTTTCTAATAGAGTCAGGGTTTTTTGTTTTATGAGGTTTTGGTTTAGGGTTATGGGTTAGAGCATATTTTTATTGGATACGCAATAAGGATTAGTAAGTTGTCGTTTTATAAACATGTTAGCGGTCCTAGAACCTCTAACCCCTAACCCATAACCCTAACCCAAAACCTCTAACCCAAAACTCCTCCCTATGTAATACAGCTACTTTCACTAACCCTAAATTTTATGAGTGTAGCTAAAATCTCCCCGAGGCAGAAGATGATCAACGTGATGTACTTGATTCTAACTGACATGCTGGCCCTCAATGTGTCGTCAGAAATTCTCAAAGTCTTTTTCCTGATGGAAACTTCCATGGACATGACCAGCGAAAATGTCCAACAAAAGAATCGTGACCTCTTAGCGGCCTAAGACAGGCAATTGGGTACCCAGCCCGATTTGGTCCGTCCCTTTTATGTGAAAGCGAAAGAAGCAGAAAAACTGGCTGCTGAATTCGATCAGTATGTGGAGAACCTCAAGAATATCCTAATTGAAGAAACGGGAGGGAGAGAGGAGAGTTCTGATGGAAAGAAAACAGAACTGGTAGGTAAGGATGATATTGAAAAACATGCCGACTTTTTAATCAATAAAAAGAAGGGGGATGAATTGAAAATTAAGATCAATGAAATCCGCGAGAAGCTTTTGGCGCTCTTGGCCCCTGAAGAACGCAATGAGGTAATCAGTGATTTGGTGGCTCAAGATTACGGCACCCAATCTTGGGAATCATTTCATTTCGAACATTCACCCTTGGCCGCAGTTGTTGCCATGATGTCTATGATTAAAAACGACTGCAAAGTAATTACCAACGACGTGCCCGACGGCATGGGAGGAGTGGAATCAAAAACCTTTAAAGAAGCCATTCCCAAGGAAAAATTGGTAAAGATTCAGGTGATGGAAGACTGGATATTTGATAACACGCACGGTCGCATGTATCCACGAATCGTTGCATTAGCCATCGTTTATCAGCCCGTTGTTGCCGGTGGTTCTGTTGAACTGCCAGAACAGCCATTGTTCTGGATAAAATACAATGATGCGCGTCCGTTTTTTATCAATGCCGAGGTATTTAACCGCAATATGGCATCACGTATTTCTGTCGACCATTTTTTCCAGGCGAGAATGTTTGACTCACAAATTATTAAAGAGCCAAACGTGTATGATTACCCAATTAGATACTACCCAGAGTATGAGGACAACGGCTTGGCGGCCTTGCTGAAAAGTGAGGAAATCAAGAATGAGCTCTTCGTAATGGAGCATGATTTATGGGAATACTAGTTTTCTTTTGTTCGTATATAGGAAAGGCCGGGAATTATTTCTCCCGGCTTTTTTGTTTTTCCTTTTCACGGAGCCATTTTTGCGAAAACTTATTAAATCGGCATGAAACAAATTATCGAATGTGTTCCCAATTTTAGTGAAGGAAACGACCTGACCATCATCCGTCAGATTACCGCAGAAATTGAAAAAATTGATGGAGTAAAGCTACTTGATGTGGATCCGGGTAAGGCGACAAACAGAACTGTTGTAACCTTTGTAGGAGAGCCAGAGCCAGTAATTGAAGCAGCTTTTATGGCAATAAAAAAGGCGTCGGAACTCATTGATATGAGCAAACACAGCGGCGAACACCCACGTATGGGAGCTACCGATGTATGCCCACTTATCCCCGTTTCAGGAATTAGCATGGAAGAAACTTCGGCTTATGCGGTGAAACTTGCCAAGCGTGTGGGTGAAGAATTGAATTTACCGATTTACCTCTACGAACAAGCACAGCCCAACAAAGAAAGAAGTAACCTTTCTGTGATTCGTGCCGGCGAATATGAAGGCTTTTTCAAAAAAATTAAAGAACCAAAATGGAAGCCTGATTTTGGACCAGCTGAATTTCCAGTGCGTTCAGGGGCAACCTGCATTGGGGCACGCGAATTCCTTATCGCCTACAATATTAACCTGAATACAAAGTCAACCCGATTGGCCAACTCAGTAGCATTCGATGTACGCGAAGCCGGACGAGTAAAGCGAGTAGGGCATGCTGTTTTAGGCGAATTGGTTTTAGATGCCAACGGCGAGCCAGAACGTATTCCTGGTAAATGCAAAGCCACAAAAGCCATCGGCTGGTATATCGAAGAGTACGGCGTGGCGCAAATATCCATGAATCTGACCAACTATCTGATCACTCCTGTACACGTGGCATTTGATGCCGTTTGCGAATCGGCACAAAACAGAGGTTTACGCGTAACTGGTTCTGAATTGGTAGGGCTTATTCCGCTTAAAGCCATGCTCGATGCAGGAACTTATTTCCTGAAAAAGCAGGGTCGCTCGTTAGGAGTAAGCGAAGAGGAACTCATTCATATCGCGGTGAAATCACTTGGCCTGGATGAGTTAGGACCATTTGACCCGAACAAAAAAATCATCGAGTACCAATTGCGTAACCTCGAGGACGAGAAATTGATTTCCATGACCGCCAAAGCCTTGGCTTATGAAACTGCTTCAGAAAGTCCTGCTCCTGGTGGAGGATCGGTTTCTGCCTATGCTGGTGCTTTAGGTACAGCTCTTGGAACCATGGTAGCGAACCTTTCTGCTGGAAAAAGAGGTTGGGAAGACCGCAGCGAATATTTTTCTACCAAAGGAGAAGAGGGTCAGCATATTCTTAAAAAGCTTTTAGCTCAGGTCGACGAGGACACCCGCGCATTTAATGCTATCATGGATAGCTTTTCTTTGCCTAAGGGCACCGATGAAGAAAAAGCAGCACGAAGCAAAGCCATCAAAGAAGCGACCATCAATGCTTGTGTGGTGCCGTTTGAAGTAATGAAAACAGCGTATTCCGCTTTGCCTTTGATTGATGCCATGGTGAATGAAGGGAATCCAAATTCGGTAACAGATGCTGGAGTGGGTGCTTTATGTATCCGAACTGCGGTTACCGGGGCTTACCTCAACGTGAAAGTAAATGCATCCGGGTTGAAGGATAAATCGGAAATCGAAGGCCTGCTGAAAGAGGCAGAGGATATCTTCCAACAAACCGAAAAGCTGGTGGCGGAAATAGTCAAAAACGTCGAAGGAAAAATTTAATCAGGAAAAAAGCCGGTTTAAACGCCGGCTTTCTTTTTATAGATAGGTACAGTGGAACAAGGTTCACCGTACATGAGACTTTTCACATGAGGAGCTAAAATCCGGGTGATTTCCATATAGGCGCCGGTAGGAATGGGTTTATCAAAACAACCTTTTATCACCACAGGTTTATCCTGGAATTCTGATGGATTAAAATCGGCCAGTGCACGTTGGAATAGAGAAGTTTCCAAATCTTCCAGGTCGCCAAATACAAAGCCAAGAGCATGCTGACTAAGTTTTTGAGCTACCAGCATATATGCCCAGGTAGGGACGATGGCATCTGCTGAGCAAATCACAGAAACATAACTTCCCTCGTACTGCGACCAATCATTTTCCTTGATGAAGGCACGGAAATCTTTTTCACGAAGAATCAATCCTTGAAATAAATGCTCCTTCATGTCAAAGACCAAACGCGGACCTTCCGGGTAGAATTCTTCCAGATTGATAGTCACTAAGGGACTACTCGCAACACGGTTGATTATTTCTTCAGCCATGCCACAAAGATAGCCAAATTGGAACGATTCTAAATTGGAACAAGTACCTCCGTACCTATTCCACCTTACTTACCTTGATGGCATTGGTGCGCGATTTCTCGTGGATAGGCATACTTGCCGTATTGATCACCAAGTCATCTTTGAAGACAAAATCGTTTTCGCGAAGAATATCAATTACATCATTGAAGGTTTCATCGGTGGATGAATACTTATCATAGAAGAAGCCGCGTACTCCCCAAACCAGGTTTAAGGTATTAAGAAGCGGCAGATTATTGGTGAAAATATAGATGTTAGCCCGCGGACGGAAACTTCCAATTTTAAATCCGGTATAACCTGAACGGGTCATGGATACGATAGCACGAGCGTTTAGGTGAGACGACATACGCACCGCGGTAAAGCAAACTTCATCCGATAAGAAAGTTGGAGAATCTTCACTTGGTCGTTGTCCCTTGAAATACACGTCTCCTCTCGCTTCCACGTTGCGTACAATACGCTCCATGGCCTGCACAACTTTTACTGGATATGCACCCACCGAAGTTTCTGCACTCAGCATTACAGCATCTGCACCATCCAAAACCGCGTTCGCCACATCATTGGCTTCGGCACGTGTTGGCGTTGGACTTTGAATCATACTTTCCATCATCTGGGTCGCAATGATTACCGGCTTGCTTGCAACGATACATTTTTTGACAATTTCTTTTTGAATGATAGGTACTTCTTCCATCGGAAGCTCAACCCCGAGGTCACCACGGGCTACCATCACGCCATCGGTAATAGCGATGATATCATCAATGTATTTCACAGCTTCTGGCTTCTCAATTTTAGCAATGATGCGCGCGTTTGAGCCATGTTCTGCAATAATTTTTCTGAGCAATTGGATATCATCCGCTTTTCTCACAAAAGATAAGCCTACCCATTCTACTTCATGTTGAAGGGCAAATTCCAAATCAGCTAAATCTTTTTCCGTCAATGCTGGAATAGATAGGTCTGAGTTTGGTAGGTTAAACCCTTTTTTTGAAGATAAAATTCCGCCATGGATAACACGGGCCTTCACCGTGGTTTCGTCTATAATTTCTTCAAAAACGAGTTCCAATTTCCCATCATCCAAAAGGACTTTTTCACCGGGTTTAACATCTTTCGAAAGCTTGTCGTAGCTCACAAAAATCTTTTCTGGAGTTCCGAGGCATTCTACAGAGCTTAACAGAATCTCTTTGCCTCTTTCCAATGTAATGGCATTGTTTTCAACTTTCCCGATTCTGAGTTTCGGTCCTTGTAAATCGAAGAGCATACATACATTAGAACGTAGCTCGGCATTAATGCGTTTAACATTTTCAATAACGGCGGCATGGTCTTCATGCGAACCATGTGAACCGTTAATACGGCAAACATCGACTCCGGTATAGATAATTTCCTTTAATGTTTCGTAGGAAGAAGAAGCAGGCCCAATGGTTGCTACAATTTTTGTCTTGTTAAAATTCGTTTTATAACTCACAATACTAAGTTTGCTTTAGATTTCAGTGTTTCAGGTTTCACATCGAACAAATGTACGATTCCTTGAATCTCTTTTAGTGTATTTAATACACTAAGGTAAAATGTTCTGTCGATATCTCCTTCAATTTTTACATAATAGTCGACAACCTTTTGCTCTGGAATCAGGAATCCATTCCCTGATTTATTGCCCAGGATGGTCCAGCGCTGGTAATTTTCCTCCTCGTTTAAATTGAAAAAGACAGGATAATAACTCTCTGGTGCACCTCGCTTCGAAGTAAGCACCAATTCATCACCTCGCTGTAAAGACAACTTTAATTTTTGCTCCATCCACCAACAGAGGGTATGAGCGGGAAGGGCGCTTACGAGGGCAATGAGC
>JALRIQ010000110.1 GCA_023277325.1 Bacteroidia bacterium
AGTTGTCCACTGGCACTTCTCTAATAAGAGAAATTTCCAAATGAAATTTTTGTAAAGTTTCTTCAATAACTTTTTGGTACGTATTAAATTTCTTTTGATTCCTTGTTCGAAATTACCGGAGTAGTTTACGGCACCAATACACGTACTTCTGGATATTCTTTCACTATCATCGATGGCACAGCAGGTATCAGCAATTTTGCTCCTTCTTCTGCTTCTGACTTTGGTTATACCATTACCGAAGGGGATTCAATTTTAATGAGAGGTCGTCTTACCCACTTTAACGGATTGATCCAGCTTGACTTCCTTGATACCATCAAACTTTTGAAAGCCAATACACCTTTGAAAGACCCAATCATGGTAAACACGCTTGATGAAGCAACTGAAAACGAATTTGTGCGCATCAATAATGTTGCCTTCGTAACACCAACTCCAACCTGGTCTGTTAGCGGTTCAGGATCCAATTATACGGTTTACAATACGATTACGATGGACACCTTCCAAATCCGTGTGCTACAAACCAGCGGATTAGCGAATGAGCCAGCACCTACCGGTCTATTTGATGTGATGGGTATTGGGGGTCAATTCGATGGATCTAATCCAAGAAACTCAGGTTATCAATTGATGCCTCGTTATGCAACTGACGTATTTGTTGATGAGCTCGGAACATTTGATTTGATTAGCCCAGCGAATAACAGCACGGTAAAATTAGAAGGCGACCCTACACAAACTGCAGAAATCGTTTGGAGTTCTTCAGCAGCTCTAAACGGCGGAACAGCACCTAACTATACCTTCTTGCTCGACCTTCCAACTGGCGACTTCAGTGCTCCATTGCTTAGCACTCCTGCTGGAACAGATACCATGATTTCTTTTACCTTCAAGCAATTGGCCGATGCATTCGGCAGCAGCCTCCCAATTGGAGGCACATTGAGCTTGCAGTGGACGGTAAAAGCAGACAACGGAAATCAAGAAGAAATGGCACAAAGCACTTTCCTAATCACTTTTGAAAGAAGCATTTTGGATGGATTAGTAAACGTGGAGCAAATTGCACGCGTATTCCCTAACCCTGCCAACGGTGTTATTCATGTTCAAATGGAAGCTGCCGCAAACCAAATGAGCTTGATCGACATGACTGGTAAAGTAGTTTACACGAACAATCAGCCAGGTGCAAACCAAGAAATTGAGGTTTCTAACTTGAAAAATGGCGTTTACGTTCTTCAAATCGAACAAAACGGCAAAATGTATCAAACCCGCGTAGTGGTAAGCAACCGCTAAGCGATACCTACCTTTTTAAACAGCCTCGGAATTACTGATTCCGGGGCTTTTTTATTGGACCTAAGCTAAGTCATTTTTTATCCCAGTAATACGGCCTTAAATTTGTGTAAGCTATATCCGATGAAGAAAACCTTAATCCTTGGAGCAAGTCCAAATCCTAGTCGATACGCCTACCGAGCAGCCCATGCTCTACTTCAGAATGACCATGAAATTGTGCCCATTGGGGTGAAGCGCGGTGAAGTATTCAATCACCCAATACAGCATGAATTCCCTAAGGATGAAGAAATCGATACCATCACCCTTTATGTGAACCCCAAACTTCAAGAGGCATATTATGAGGATATTCTGAATTTAAATCCCAAACGAATTATCTTCAACCCGGGAACAGAAAACGATGAGCTACGTGAATTGGCGGAAGAAAAAGGGATTGAGACCGAATACGCCTGTACGCTTGTCATGCTTGGAACAGGACAATACTAAGCTGTAGCGCTTCGCGTATCCATCTTTTCCTGAAGAAGCAGGAAAACTGTTTTTACTTCTTTTATGAATTCAAACTGAACGGTACCGGCCGGTAAGGTAGCTTTTCCTTTGCCCATCGCATCTGGCAGAGTAATTCCTGATGGCGTCAATAATACAGTACCACTTCCATCTGCTTTTTCCTTGAATTGGATATGCTGAATATCGTCGAAACGGTAAATATCTACGGAGGTATTCCAAACACCCGTGCGAACCAGGATGCGTTTTTCGGTGAGTGCGTAAAACGTATTTTTGCGAATCGCATTATCCATAAAAAAGCGCCCCACCACAAGGTAGAGTCCTACGAGAATAAAGGGAATTCCAAAAATTGGCATGATGGGAAATCCGTCGCTCATGTTCCAGGTAATGTATTCCCACATAAAGACGAAGCCACACCAAAAAATGCTAAATGGAATCAGGTATCGATCAGAGGGCTTCATTACGAAGCCTTGTTTGGGTTTCCCAACCCAAATTAGCGTCTCACCTTTTTTAAGGATATCATGAAAAACGCTTTGTGCCTCTCGCAGGTCTTGGAACATGGCCCAAATTTATTCTTCTTTTGGCATTTCGCAGGATTGATCCATTTTTTCCACTTTGTCGACAGGGAAACCATGAGACTTTGCTTTTTCTAAAAGCTGGGTATAGATGACTTCTGGAATCTGCGGCGTGCGACTCAAAATCCATAAATAGTCGCGACCAGGGTTTCCTACCAAGGAGTAAGAATAATCGTCAGCAAGGTCTATCACATAATAATCGCCAGCAAAAGGCCAGAAGAATGTCACTTTAAGTCTACCAGGATAGGCTTTATCAGGTACTTTGGCTTTACCTGTAATTTCCTTCCAAGCCCCATCACTCAACTTTTTACCCGAATTTATCACTTCAATTTTCCCATTGGCCAGTGGTGTATATTTCGCCTTCACACAGGTCAAGCCCCTTTCAAAGGAGTTGGGTAGTTTGGCTATTTCATACCAGGTACCGGCATATTTCTCAATATCCAAATTGGTAACAGTGGCTAAATCCTTTTTGCTATCACATGAAAATAGAAACATAAGAATGGATAAGATAAAAATGCGTGGCATGGCTGTCAAATAAGGGTATCTATTCATCATTTGGGTCATTATCTTATTTAATTACCTGCAATGGTCCTATTACCAGCGTATTGCTGCGGTTTCCTGCTCGATCGGTAACCCAAATCCGGTAATAGACAGATTCCTTCTCTGAATTTCTGGTAAGCACCGTATTGGCAATGGCCATATTTAATTGACCCTGAATCCCAACAGAAGCTCCTCCTGGAACCAATTCCGCAATACGGTATTCATAAGTTAAGTTAATGCGATGATCTTGAATGAACAAGTTTTTAGCCAAGGGATCCGTATCTCCCAAATCTCCATCCCCATCCTTGTAGGCGATTGAAAAATAGATGGAATCTTCATAAGCCTTTATTATTTGAGGCCCTACATTGAGAAGCGTTATCTCCGGAACTTCGCTCAGGGGTTCTTCCTTTTTACAGCCGAAAAAGAAGAGTCCGATACAGAAAATTAATAGTGCCGCCTTGCTCATTTTACGATGAATGAAAAATAGTCTTTGTAATAGTTGCTGCTGGTATTTGTCGGAAATTCGCTGGGCGAATTATGGTGTTCATCCTGGCAATAGAAGCGGAAATAAACCGTCTTATTCAACTGAAAATCAAATGAATTAAGTGAGACAATTGCATATTGATTCAGCCATACGGTAGCTGGCTTACTCACTGCATTGCTAAAATCGTCTTTGGAATAGGAAAATTGAAAATGCATGTTTTTCAAATTCGCCACTTCGGTGCTATCATCCACAACCTGTACTCCGAGGTTGAAAGAAATTCCTGGAGGAACAATAAAGGCCGCAGGGAATCGTCCATCATAACTCGTATCAATGCGTATATTTCCTGCATCCAAGGCAAAACGTGATTTTACTTGCGGCTGGAGATTTGGAAAGACTGCGGAGTTTCCATTCATATCCGGACAACCTGCATTGATCCAATCTTTGATATGCTGCATTTCTGTATCGTTCAAGGGTTTTGCATACAAAGGCATTCTACCCAGCACAGGATCTTCCGTGATTAACCGTTCGATTAGCCACGAATTATCCACGTCGTAAGGAATGACACGGTATACAAAACTCTCTTGTAGGTTATTCTTTACGACCTTGTGATAAACCAAATTGCTGTACGCGCTTTCTATGCTTCTGAAATCAGGCTCAAAACTCCCATCATGACAAAGCGGTACAGCACATTTAACTGAAAAGATCTGCTTATGCAATCCGGTAAACGAACTTGGATTCAAGCTGTCCTTATTCGTATCTCCTTTGCTATTTCCAGCATTGGCAAAGGGATTGGGCGCATCATCGGGTATCTCCTTATAACAGGAAACCAAGGCCAAAAGGCAGCCAAAAAGAATGAATCCTATTTTTTTCATATAAAGGCCTCCTCTAAAACTTTTCCAGGCAGACTCACACCCAACTCCTTATCGAAGCCTAGGATATTGGCTATGGTTGGCACGATATCAATACTTTCACCGTATACCTGGTTTACCTCGTAATTACTTTGCACAACCCCAGGAGGGCCGATCATTAAACAGAATAACTCACGCGACATCGCATCGTTTGTGGTATGATCCAAACCTCCTCTTCCGTTGGCGTCGAGAACGGTGTTTGGCGAGCCGTTTCGTCCTATTTCGGGAGCAACAATCATGACGGTATCGTTAGCCAATCCAGGCGTATTTTGAATGGTGTTCCACAGGTGATTTACTGCCCAATCTGCCCTTTGCAAAGCATCACAGTAGCCGGTAAAGTTGGCATGACAAGTATCTACGCCGAACATGTTCACCACAAGAAGTTCCGGCTGAAAGTTTTGCAACACCTTTTCGGTATAAAAAATATTACGCATATCCCCATTCATGTATTGCGCCCCAATTCCCCAAGGGTCAGCATGCTGACCAGCAGCATATTGCTTGTACATGTTATCCATAAAAGACAGCATCTTCGCCCTATCTTCGTCGCTATTGCTAATTCCAGAATTTAAGGATGAACCTGCTGCATTAAAACCTCCATTGAGAAACGCGTTCATTTTCTCTAAGCCTAAGCGTTTATCGACATCATGCTGCAAGGGGTTTCCAAAGGTATTTCGCCCTGAATTGTTGAATAAGGAATTGGGTGATAACTGATTTGCCCCATAAGCCGGACCGTATCCAGGGTAATTCGAATAATTTAAAATAGGGTAAAGGTCATTGGTATGGGAAATCCACCACGCATTCATGGCCGATTTATCCGGTGAACTATGCTTGCGGTATAATTCGAAAATAGTTGGGTTGGAAGGCCGTTCTAATAAACTCAGGCTATTGTCGGTGTATTGTCCGGTTAATGCCGTTGTGTGTCCGTTATAATGACCCGATGGTCCGCTCTGATAGCGAAACTGTTTAAAGAGTGTTCCCGAATTTTGCAAAGGAGCGATTAATGGCGCTGGCAGTTTAGCAATGGAATTGGCTATATCTGGAGAAATAGCTTCTGTACCTCTTAAAAGTCCCCGCATGAGATTCCCCTCTCCTTTTTGCACCGATTCCAGGTTTCTGATTCCACCGGCAAAAAGACAAAACACCACGTGATTTGCCTTACGGCTGCCACTTGCACCAAACAAGCGACCTGTAGGAAGTATATACGGCATCCCGATGATACCAGCTGCGGTTAGCGCAGTTTGCTTTACAAAATCTCTTCTTTTCATAGCCCTGCTTAATAGTGCCTGTATTCTTCTGCCCGCATCAGCGCATAGTAGATATCCTCAGGCAAAAATTGATTGTTCTCATTTATTAGGTTCGCAAAAAACCAGGTTTCCATCTCCGTAGGTTCACGCACCAAAAAGCGTTCGAAACTTGCCTGAATAAAAGCTTCAGGGTCTGCCTGCATGGTAGCCTGATCGATTTTTACGATACCAGGTTTAACCAGGAGGTTACGAAGAATCAAGTCGATAATTAAAGTTTTATCGCCTACGGCTTTGTACCCTGACAAGAGGGAATTGAGCTCTGAAGTGCTTATTTGTTTCCCAAATAAATCGGAATAAGCAATGGAAATGAACTGCAAGTCCGATTTCAAATTCCCTTTCTCGCCGCTTTGGCGCACATTGACTGGTGCAATGTCATATACATTGCTAATTTCCTTCTTGCATGAAGCAAAAAGTCCGATTAAAACCAGGTATAACAGGAGCTTTTTCATTGCTTAAAGTATTCGTTAGAAGTAAGGAAATAGGCATGAAGCTTCGCTATATCGAAGTCCTTTAAGTATGCTGGAGCCAGAAGCAAAACTTCATCCTGCGTGGCTTTACGAAACAGGAACTGCCGGGCAACGGCATGCACTTGTCCTTCAGCATAGGAAGAGGCATTGAAGAAAATGGAAATAAAATCCTGTTTCCCCGCTCCGGTTTGTAGGAAGATGCTGCTATTGCTTCCATCTACCATGAGCTTAGATGCACTCAATTCTTGTCCTGAAGGATATCTATCGAGAAAATGCTGAAACAGGGAAACCACGAAGTTTTCTGTCCCCATATTAATTTGATCGTAATAGGAGTTATTTATGCATCGCTGCTGAACTTCCATATAGTGGATATTCCCAGCGCGATAGTCATTCCCCAAATTCAACAGCGCTTCGAGCTTCTCTTTGATAATCTGATAAGTTGGATGGAGATTAGCTTTGCTTGGGTCTTTTAAAATCAGCAAGACCTGTGCATAGTCGCGG
>JALRIQ010000111.1 GCA_023277325.1 Bacteroidia bacterium
TAGTTCTACCGAATTGATGGTCCAGGTATGGCCGGTAAAGGTTTTAATTTCCTTATAGGTCTTTACATCCCATAGCTTCACGGTATAGTCTTCAGAAGAGGAAGCCAAAACCATACGGCCTTTATAGAACACAAAATAGAGTCCTGAAATAGCCTTGGTATGCCCTTTCAGCACCTTGGCTTCTTTGCCCATATAGTTCAAGACTTTAATGTCTCCATTCTTCAAGCCTGCGTAAAGCATGTTTGTGTGGGAAATACTAATGGCCGTTACTTCCATTCCAAGGGCAAACTTGCGTTTGGTGAATTCGCCTTTTCTTAAATCATAAGGACGAACCGTTCCATCGCTGCTGCTGGTATAGAGAAAACGCATTCCAAAGTCAAAAGCGATTCCTGTGATTTTAGCCTCCTGCTCAAATTCCAAAGTTTTGGAGGAGTCGAGGAAGTAGATTTTTAGTTTATTGTCTTTCGACGCACTGGCAATAATTGAATTGTCGCGTGAAATTGCCACTTGAGTGACCTCATCCATATGGCTATACGAGTAGAGTTCAATCCAATTGGTCGACTCGTAATAGTGTACAGTTCGGTCGAGGCCGCAGGTAATCAAACGGCGGCCATCTAAGGAGTAAACAGCTTTCGTAATGTCGTTCGTATGATCGTGCAGACCCATTACCGTATCGGTAAGTGTTCTTTGCGCGAAAGCAGTCGATACGCTGGTGCAGGCAAGTATTACCCAAATTAGTTTTTTCATAAGCTAACGGTTATCCCTTATAGGTCATCCACTTGAATAATTCTTTGTAGGAGGGTTTCTTTCCATACATAAGAATACCTACTCGATAAATCCGAGAGGCGAGCCAGGTGACGCCTATAAAACCAAAGATCATAAATAACATCGACAATACCAATTGCCAAGTTTCGACACCGAAAGGAAGCCGCACCATCATGATGATTGGAGCAGTAAAGGGTATCATTGAAAGCCAGGTTGCCAAGTCGCCATTCGGGTCTTTGAGCACCACACTCTGCGCTACCACAATCGAGAATATTAGTGGGATGGTGATAGGAAACATAAATTGTTGGGTATCGGTTTCACTATCCACCGCCGAAGCAATGGCAGCAAACATGGCGCTATACAGTAGATATCCTGAAATGAAGTAAAAGAGGAACCCAAAAATCAAGGTGCCAAAGTCCAGCTGAAAAAGTGCTGCGATAAAGTTCATCTGACCAGTGGGTGCAGCAATTTGTCCTTGTTGAAGCATTTGTGTAGCCTCCTCGGGGTTCATTCCACTGCTTGTAATCAGTGGCGTTATGATGGCCATCAATGCAGTACTCAATCCAATCCAGATGAGTACTTGTGTGAGGCCCACCAAGGCAATTCCCAGAATTTTACCCAACATGAGGTCGAAGGGCTTCACACTGGAAATAATCACTTCCACAATACGATTGCTCTTTTCTTCTGCTACGCCCTTCATCACCTGAACGCCATAGAGGAAGATAAACAGGTAGATAAAAAAGGCACCAGCGAAACCAACAGCGGCATTTATCATGGTATTATTCTCCTTGATTTCATCGCCACTAATTTTTGCCGCACTAATTTTAACATCTGTATTTAAGCTGTCAAGGGTCTCCTTTCGAAGTCCGGAGCGCACCAGCTTCTGCTCTTTGATG
>JALRIQ010000112.1 GCA_023277325.1 Bacteroidia bacterium
TGTATGAATGACTGAATGCAACGTCTCTGTGCTTACCCGAGGTATTGAAACAATTTGATAATAAAAGGCTCTTAAATGATAAGACGCGCTCCTACAAAAAAAAACAAAAAATGCTCAGAATGCATCTGAATCTTTAGTGTATTAGTGCCATCAGTGCAATGGTGTATCACATTTATTTCATTCAATGAACATCAGTGTATATGAATGGCTTATGTATGATGTGCATTTATTTATCCAGTGTATTGGTGTACGGACCAATTCATTGTGCAGCGCGTCCTTGCCGCGAAAGATGTGGACACCGCTCGCAAAGGGGCCTTGTTCGGAGGTTACTTGAAACTGTTGCCCCTTTTCATCTTCATGATGCCTGGTGTGGTAGCCTTTGCCTTGGCAGAAAAAAATCCAGAACTGCTTTCTTTTGGTACCTCTGGCTATGATGCTGCGTTGCCTTTAATGGTCAAATCGGTATTGCCTACCGGTCTTAAAGGGTTGGTGGTTGCTGGACTCTTGGCTGCCCTCATGTCTTCGTTGAGCTCCGTTTTTAACTCTACTTCAACGCTCATCACCTTTGACATTTATAAGAAATACCGTCCTGAAGCATCGGACAAAGAATTGGTCAATGCCGGCCGTATTTCAACTATTGCACTTGTCGCCTTGGGCATTGGTTGGATTCCACTGATGCAAGCCATCGAAGGTGGTTTGTTCCAGCAGTTGCAGTCCATTCAGGCCTACATCTCTCCACCTATTGCGGCAGCATTCCTGCTGGGTATTTTCTTCAAGAAGATTAATTCTGCAGGGGCCAAGTGGGCTCTCATTTCGGGCGCCATTTTAGGTGTAGGTCGATTGTCCATGGAGGTCGCAGGAGGAGAATATACTGGATTCCTCGGCTGGTACGTGGGAATGAATTTCTTGCACTTTGCGTTGCTGCTCTTTGCCATTTGTTCGGTCATTCTAATCCTAGTTAGCTTGGCGAAGCCGGAAGCTGAGACGTACGATGATGCTTCTTTGGTTTGGAGCAAGGATACCAAAGTACCTCTGTCTTCGACCACGCGTGCGTTGACTTTCCTACTCGTACTCTGCGTAATAACTCTTTGGGTGGTGTTTTAATCGTCCGTAAGAATAGATGATATCTGAGGCCGGCTCCTTTGGAGTCGGTCTTTTTTTGCCCAATTTTTTTAATCCGACCTATTGCAGATGTGAATTGAATAACTATATATTTGCGCCCCTTAAATGGTGATTGTAGCTCAGCTGGTTAGAGCGCCGGATTGTGGTTCCGGAGGTCGCGGGTTCGAACCCCGTCTTTCACCCTGAAGATGAAAAGCCTCGCAGATGCGGGGCTTTTTTATTATTTTCGAACTCAATACACTAGAAAATATGAAAATCAGCTGTAAAATAAATCACATCTCTTTGCTCTTCGCTGGATTGGCGCTCGTTTATCTTGTAAGCTGTGAAAAGGATCCAATAGATCCCAATCCTGTAGATCCTAATCCTGTAGACACTACTACTAATGGAGGGTCAGATTCGACCAATATCGATACGGTTATGGTTTTGAGTTTGTCAATGGAAATAGAACATCTCATTTTTGAAAAGACTAATGCCTTGCGCGATTCAATAGGGCTGGCAGCCTTGA
>JALRIQ010000113.1 GCA_023277325.1 Bacteroidia bacterium
TTGAGAATCCTGCTCGTGTTGCAAATCGTGTGGAACTTTTGGAAGAGATGAATTCTTTGTCAACACAGCTCGACGGAACGGAACTATTTAATGCCTGCATGCTGGAACATTTGCCTGTTGGAAGAATTCGAAATTTAAAGGAGGTTTTCGACGATGAAGAAGCACAGCACCTGATCTTGAAGGAGCAAACGGATGGGGAGGCAACAAAGCGTGTTAAAGGAAACGTTTTTCGAATTCGACAGAACACCTAATTCGCCAGACATTGGAAGGTATTCCGCGCTTTAATCCTTATTTTCGTGCTTCTTTCCACAAGCATGGCGATTACAATTAAAACTGCAGAGCAAATAGAGGGAATAAAAAAAAGTTCAATTCTTGCTGCTCAAACGTTAAACTATTTAGAACAATTTGTTCAGCCTGGCACCACTACTGGGTTTATCGATAAAAAATGTGAAGAATTCATTCGCGACCATGGTGCATCTGCTGCTACCAAAGGCTATAATGGATTTCCTGCATCTTGCTGTACTTCTGTAAACGATGTGATTTGCCACGGAATTCCTGGAAAATATGAATTGCGCGATGGCGATATCCTCAATATTGATGTAACCACTATTCTCGACGGTTATTTTGGTGATACCTGCAAAATGTATGAGGTAGGACGTGTAAGCGATTACGCCAAGAAATTGATGGAGGTTACCAAAGAATGCTTGCGCCGCGGAATTGCTGAATGTTATCCAGGGAACCACCTTGGAAATATTGGCTACGAAATTAATCAATACGCTACCTCCCATGGATATACCACCGTTTATGAGTTTTGTG
Source organism: Bacteroidia bacterium (assembly GCA_023277325.1). GTDB lineage: Bacteria > Bacteroidota > Bacteroidia > UBA8524 > UBA8524 > UBA8524. The sequence goes on from JALRIQ010000113.1 coordinate 817, forward strand.
GACATGGTGTAGGATTGCGTTTCCATGAAGAACCAGAAGTGGCCCATGTGGCCCCTAAAAACTCAGGACCTAAGCTTGCTGAAGGAATGGTGTTTACTGTGGAACCGATGATCAATGCAGGAAAGGCGCGTTCCAAGATTGACCGCAAAGACGGCTGGACTGCGCGCACTATTGATGGAAAACTCTCTGCACAATATGAGCATACCATTGTGGTGACTTCTGGCAAACCCATTGCGCTGACTGATATTGACGGGGAAATGGTATTTTAGTCCATGAACCTGCATGCGCTCTACCTCTATCGATTAGCTCAAGAGCTAAATGACCAATTGGTGGGAGCCTGTTTTTCAGAAATCTTCTCTAATGAAAAGAACCACCTTCACCTGCTGGTGGAAGGTAATTCGAACTTCTTTGGACTAAACTTTCGTGTGGAGGCGAATAACCTTTACCTCTATCCTCCTTCCGAAATACCAAGAAGCGGACGTAATCGCCTCGACCATTTTAAAGGAATCTGGAACAAACCAATAACCGCTGTTCGACCTCATGGAGGGGAACGGAGTTTTAGCATTTATTTCGGTGAAGAAGCCTTGCTTTTTCTTTGTCATGGACGACATGCTAACCTCTTTTGTCTCAATTCAGAGGAGGTTCAGAGCTTTAGAAAAGTCCCTTCAGGAAAAATGCCAAATCAGGAAGAAGTAAGTCAGCTTGAATCCAATACCTGGCCCGACACGAAAGAGGCATGGATAGAAGCACCTTTCATGACGCAGCAGCTTCAAAACAACTTAGAATCCTTAGGCCACCCTGAACTACTTAAGGAGGCGTACCTTAAAGGAACAGTGCATTTAATCAAGGAGGGAGAAGACAACTTTCAGCTTGACTCAATAAATAAGACAGAAGGGATCGCGCATTATTCTACTCTTTACGAAGCCCTCAGAGAAGCCTGTGAATTGCAATTGGCGGCACATTTTTTTCGCAGTGCGAAAGACAAACTTGAAAAAAGTATACAATCGGAATTAACGCAGATACGAAAGCGCCTGAAAGCACTTGCGAAACAGCAATTAACGCTGCAACAACAAGCCAATTACCGTCATTTAGGAGATCTTATTTTAAGTAACCTACCTCAAATTCACTTGGGCAATATCAGCATTCAAGTGCACGACTACCTCAGCGGACTTGAAATTGAGATACCACTGAAGGAAACGCTTAGTCCGCAAGACAATGCCCAGCGTTACTATAGAAAAGCAAAAAACCAGCACATTGAAGAAGAACGCATCCAGCAGGAAATCGAATCTTTGGAAGAGAAAGAATTCACTTTGCTTGAGCAGGAAGAGTTGGTGAGCAAAGCAGACACCATGAAAACGCTACGTCCCTTATTAAAGGAGCAGAAAAAAGAACGTAGTGCTGAACCACGTCTGCCCTACCATGTCTTTACCATTGAGGGCTACCAGGTTTTGGTGGGTAAACAAGCTAAGGACAATGATGAGTTGAGCTTAAAAATTGCTAAAAAGGATGATTTGTGGCTGCATGCACGCGATATTCCTGGCTCTCATGTAATTATTCGGAAAAAAAGCGGTCAAAGTATTCCGGAAAAAGTAATTGAAATGGCTGGTGGACTGGCCTTGTGGTTTTCGAAACGACGCAAGGAAAGTCTTGCTCCCGTTATCTATACCGAAAAGAAATTCCTGAGAAAACGAAAAGGAGATCTTGCAGGAGCAGTAGTAGTGGAAAAAGAAAATGTAATGATGGTAGCGCCCCTGGGCCCAGATCAATTAGGGAAGGTCAACTGAACTTTTGTTCCTTTGCCGACTTCACTTTCTATATGAATATCTCCCCCATTTACGCGGACAAAATCACGCACCAACGATAGACCGATACCCATTCCTGATTCTTTATGCGTGGCTTTTGTGCCCACTTTACGAATATCAAAGATTGTAGCCAAAACTTCCTCGCTCATCCCATCTCCACTATCCTGAATGGTGATGGTGAGCTCATCCTGTGTTTTGGCTGCCATGATTTCAATCGAAGCTCCATTACTCGAATATTTCACAGCATTACTCATGATATTGCGCAAAACCAGGCGAATCATTTCCCTGTCGGCAGTTAGGGTAAAATCATCATCAACATGATCCTTAATTTGAATGCCTTTCAGTTTTGTTTCAGGAGCCATCAAGTCCAGCACTTCTTTCACCTTCTTCTTGATGTTAAGTGTTTCCTTTTCAGGGTCGAGCTTATTAAGCTGGTTTTTGATCCAGAATAACAGGTTATCCAATAGTTCTGAAGTCCTGTCGACGCGCACGCTGAGCTTTTTGATGAGTATTTTTTCATCTTCCGGACTCATATACCCATCTCTGATAATTTGCAAGGCTGATGAGATTGCCGCCACTGGTGATCTTAAGTCGTGCGACAAAACGGACAAGAGTCGATCTTTTACCAGATTATTCTCCTCAAGTGCCAGATTTTGTTGTTCAATTTTATCATTAACCGCCTTAAGATGATTTCTATGTAACCTGTTATTCCGGTACAGAACCAACATCACAACAAGGAGCGTAATTAAAATAGCCGCGGTAATAAGCATAAAGCGAAGCTGCGCATTTTGACGCTCCAACGCTATTTCCTGCTTTTCATTCTGGTACTTTTCAACCAATTCAGCAACCACCTTATCTCTTGATACCATGTTGAGCGTATCATGGATGAGATTAAAACGGCGTTCATACCTGTAAGCACTTTCAAAGTCACCTTTCGTGCTGTAAATCAAGGACAAACGTCCACATGCTGCAGCCACATAAGCACGAATATCGAACTCTTCCCCAATATTTAATGCCGCCTTGCCATAGACCATTGCACTGTCTAGTTCGCCAATTTCCTGATACAATTGCGATAAATTGACGAACATGGTGGGGTAATCTTCAACCTTCCCTAATTCTTGCGCAATTGTTAGG
>JALRIQ010000114.1 GCA_023277325.1 Bacteroidia bacterium
CATTGCAAAAGAGCGAACCGAATTGCTACCAATTCGTGAGAGCGCCGACATCGTGTTCGATACCTCCGATTCGAACGTGCACCAGCTCACGAACCGAGTCGCTGAAGCCTTTGCTGCTAATGCTCAGACATTGAAGCTGAACGTGATGAGTTTTGGTTTCAAAAACAAAAAGAACAGCGATTTATGGCGTATGCTTATCCCCTACCTCGCGCAATTCAATCCGCGATTCTTTTGGGTAAAAGGGCATAACGGACATCCGCTAAATGAACGCTGCGATCAACTGGCCACCGAAGCGGCAGATAATGGTCCATTTAAAATTGATGAATTCTTTGAAGCAGAAGAAAAGGCGCAGAAAGACTCAGGCCTTTTTAAATAAGGCATAGTACAAGACATCGCCACCTTTATCCAAGGCATTGACATAAGCCGCATCCTGCATCACCAAGCCTAGTTTTTTAAATTCATGGAAATGCCCTTCATTTTCCTTGGCATAGACACTACAGGTAGCATAAAGCAATAAGCCATCCTTCTTCAGCGCCTGAACTGCATTACGAACAATCGTTTCCTGGAGGTTTGCATAACGCAAAATATCCTCTTCACGTATCGCCATCATGGCATCTGGATTCCTGCGAAACGTGCCACTACCCGAGCAAGGAACATCGCATAAAAGGGCTTCAAACTGAATGGTCGACTTTCCGAATTGCCCCTGACTTAAGTCTACCGTTTTGGTTTCCGGAACGCGCAATCCAGCCTTTTTAAAACGTTGTTGTAAGTTTTGAAGAATCGCAGGACGAACATCACTGCATAATAAAGAAGCTGGGTTGAATTCCTGACTGATCTGAAGGGCTTTTCCACCTGAAGCAGCGCAGGTATCCCAAATGCGTTTCCCGTTCCAATCAACCGCACGAATAAGCTGCTGAGAGGCATAATCCTGAACTTCTCCATAATGGGCCAGGTTATTACCAAAAACCTGCTCGAGCGAAGTACCCGATTCCATTTGAAAGGCGCCATTTAACTCCTCGAATTCCACCTCTGCCTGCCTCAATTTCTCTGCAAAAGCCTCGATTTGATTCTTCTTTGCCCGAAACCACAATTTTCCTGGGAATGGAAGGGCTTCATCCAGTTCGTTTAAAGGAATATCCTGACTGACTAAATCAGCAAAGGGAAATAATGCATCCTTATAATCAAAACGCGCTCTGAAAGCCTGCATTCTGGCTGCTTCATCTAAATTTAGATCAAGGTCATTGGGCAATAAGCCTTCTTTTTGCCAATCTGCATTCCATTCTGAGTTTGCTATGAAAAGGTATCCTGCCCAAGGCAAACCTTCTTGCGCTTGCGGAAAAATCTGTGTGGCATTTCCGAGTCGGAACCAAGCATAACACAGGGATTTTATTTCCCGGCGGTCTCTGCTGCCCCATTGTTTATGGACACGGCTGAGTTGTTTGAAATGCAGGACGAAGGGAGAGCCCGGTTCCCAAGATTTAAGTACTTGACTGGCTTGGAGAATCCGAATGCTCGATCGACTCATTTTATATGTTTAAAGTGAAAATCCTGATATTGAAGAAGTCTTACCGCTTGGTTTTGAATCGCCTTGCCAGTATTCTTCCAATAAAAATCCATGCCTACACCATCAAATTCTGTTTCAAACAGATTTGCTGGAAATGCTTTGCCAAAGGTAAAAAGCGCATTTCCAAAATGCAGCATTTGATCATATCCTTTCAGGGCATAATCGCCTGGAGGAATATTGTGCATGGACTTAAAGGCGCTGAAGAATTGCGCATAATCTGTGGTGCTATCTGCCTCAAAATAAGCAGTGGCCACAATGGCATTCATCTTAGCCCAATGCCCCATTTCTGGGTCCCTAAAATTAAGCCAAGTGTCCAAGCCAATAACCTGAAGCGGGTAAGCTTCCTCTTCCGCAACTTTAAAGCTTCGGAGGGTCATGTTCACCATTTTCTCCGCATCGCTTGGGATGAGCACATAATTAACCAGACTATCCGATTTTTTCAGGAGTCCGTTCGGTTCCATGCCACTAACAATCTTTCGTTCAATCAGCTTAATCTTGCTTGCTCCCTGAACAGCATTAAACCCTTTCTTAAAGGACTTATCGGTAGAGGATCCATCAGAAAAGTAAAGTACCGGTCCGAGGTTCTTTTGTTTGATTAAATAAGTTGCGACACAACTGCCATAAGCTTCCAAGGAAGGGCTGCAATAATAGCTCAGTGGATTATGAACGGATTTCGCATCAAACATCGCAAAAGGAGCTACAGCAGGAATTTCATAGCTCTTGGCAAAAGAAGAGGCTGCGGCAAAAGAAGGGTGATCCAAAGGACCAATTATTAGGTCCATGGATGCTAATTCTGGTTTACGCAGAATAGAAACCGTCGTAAGGGAATCCATCCGGGTATCATACACGTGCAGAGTAGCAATGATTCCCTCTTTTTTCAGTTGCTCCAAAGCCAACAAAACACCTTGGTAGTAGTCGCTAACCGATTCAATTACCTTGTACTCCTTGCTGCTGGGAAGAATATCCTTGTGCAAGGAAAAAGGCAATAAAAGGGCAATATGGAAATCGTTGATCACTTCGGGTTTTACACCCATTTGATCCTTAATTTCCTTTTCTTGTTTGCGCTTGTCGGGAATTAGGGTGTCTGCAGGAGAAACTTCCACATTCACTTCGTTACCAAGAACTTGTGTATGTCTGGATGCACTGCACGCAATCCCTCCGAGAAGAAGAATTAGTAAGAAAAAAATTTTATTCCCACTCAATTGTCGCTGGTGGTTTAGAGCTAATATCATATACGACCCGGTTTATTCCTTTTACCTGGTTAATGATTTTATTCGATATGCGTGCCAAAAATTCATGCGGTAAATGTCCCCAATCGGCTGTCATGCCATCCACACTGGTTACAGCGCGAAGACAAATAACATTTTCATAGGTTCTTTCAT
>JALRIQ010000115.1 GCA_023277325.1 Bacteroidia bacterium
GCGTGGGGCGGGGGTTACTTTGCCTCGCTCTCACACTCAAACTCACACCGTCGTGATTGAGTTCTCGGCTTCGCGACAAAAAAGTTGGGGAGTGACGTCCCGATATATCGGGAGAGGTGATGAGGAGAGAATAAAGTTTAACCCCAAACCTCGTAGGTACGCGATTCATCGCGTACTTTGAACCATGCTCCGGGTTACACTGCGCCTCTTCCCTCGGCTCCGATAACGCTCCACTCCACCTGCGCTTATCGCTTTGGTGCACGCAGTCGGGATGACGTGGTTTATTGCAATGTCAAACTACTCCGCGACGTACTCATGTTCCGCGACGCCATCCTATTCTGCATCAAAAAAAACCGCACTGCGCCCGCCGTAGCTTTTTCAGCGAAGGAGGAGCCTTCCGCGTCAAAGGAGATGAGTGGCAGACAACGAAGCCAAAACTTACTCCTTGAAAATGAATTCCCCTACAAATTGTAGAGAACCGAGAATTACTTTATTTTCGCGCAATTCCTCTGTCTTATGTCTACATCTTCTATTCGATTAAATGCCTTAGAGATGGCGCAAAAACGCCAAAAAATCAAGGTAGAGCTTCCTTCTGACAAGATTTCTGATTACTTTGGCTCCCAGGTTTTTGGTGAAAAAGCCATGAAAGCCCACCTCAGCAAAGAAGCTTTCAAAGCCATCAAAGCTGCGCGTGAAACCGGAGAAAAAATTGACCGCGAATTAGCCGAGCAAATTGCTGCGGGCATGCGTCAATGGGCAGTGAATAAAGGGGTGACCCATTATACTCACTGGTTCCAACCATTAACAGGAACAACTGCTGAAAAACACGATGCGTTCTTCGACCCAATCAGCGATACAGAATCGGTAGAAAAATTCACAGGAAGTGCTTTGGTTCAGCAAGAGCCAGACGCGTCATCCTTCCCGAATGGCGGACTTCGTAACACCTTCGAAGCACGTGGATATACCGCTTGGGACCCTTCGTCACCTGTATTTATCGTAGACAATAAAATTGGTAAAACCCTTTGTATCCCTACGATATTCGTATCGTATACCGGGGAGGCGCTCGACTATAAAGCACCATTGCTTAAGTCGCTTCATGCACTTGAGGCAGCGGCCTTGGACATTTGCCATTACTTCGACAAAAACGTTAAAAAGGTTCAAGCGACCTTGGGTATCGAGCAAGAATATTTCTTGGTAGACGAGGCCCTCTATAACGCACGCCCAGACTTGGTAATCACAGGTAGAACCTTGGTTGGGTATAGTGCAGCAAAAGGACAGCAGCTCGAAGACCATTATTTTGGATCTATCCCTGAGCGCATCCATGCTTATATGCTCGACTTCGAAACAGAAGCCTTGAAATTGGGTATTCCTTTGAAAACCCGTCATAACGAGGTGGCTCCTGGTCAGTTTGAGTGTGCGCCGAACTTTGAAGATATTAACCTTGCCATCGACCATAACCAGTTGTTGATGGATATCATGGAAAAAATTGCCCGCCGCCATGGCTTGAAGGTATTGTTCCATGAAAAACCTTTTGCAGGAATCAACGGATCAGGAAAACACAATAACTGGTCGATGGGTACTGATACCGGCGTGAACTTATTATCGCCAGGAAATACCCCAAATAAAAACATGCAGTTCCTTACCTTCTTCGTGAACGTAATTAAGGCAGTGCATGATTACCCAGACTTGCTACGTGCCTCCATCGCAACAATGGAAAACGAGCACCGTTTGGGAGCCAACGAGGCACCTCCATCTATCATTTCCGTGTTTATTGGAAGTCAGTTAACTGGCGTATTGAATGAGTTGGAGTCGAACAAAGCGAAAAAAGGAACAGAAGGAAAAACGGAATCAATTCTATTCCCACGTATTCCTGAGATCCTTCTTGACAATACAGACCGTAACAGAACTTCTCCATTTGCCTTTACCGGTAACAAGTTTGAGTTTAGAGCGGTAGGATCTTCTGCAAACTCAGCAAGCCCGATGATTGTATTGAACACCATCGTGGCTAACCAATTGCGGAGCTTCCAAAAAGAAGTTGAAGCAGGCATCAAAAAAGGAGCAACCAAAGAGGCGGCTATCCTCAGCGTATTGCGCGGCTATGTGAAGTCATCCAAGAAAATTCTTTTCGAAGGAAACGGATACGGAGAAGAGTGGAAGGAAGAAGCAGCAAAACGCGGCTTGAAGAATATCACCGAAGTTCCAGACGCACTTAAGGCTTATGTAGAGAAAGACGTTTTGAAGCTGTTTGAAGAAAACGGTGTTTTAAGCGGCAAAGAAGTACATGCGCGTTACGAAATTTTGGTAGAGGAATATGTGAAGAAGATTCAAATCGAATCGCGTGTAATCGGTGATATGACCAATACCATCATCATGCCTTCAGCACTTTCATACCAGGCGAAGCTTGCTGATGCAGCCTTTAAGATGAAGGAATTGGGCATGAAGAAAAGCACATTCGAGGTGTATGTAAAAACTATCGAAGAGATTGCTGGATACGTAACCGACCTTAAACGTTTGGTGTTTGAAATGGTGGAAGCAAGAAAACGCGCCAATACAGAAGAGGATACAGAACGCAGAGCGCAAATCTATTGCCATGAGGTAAAGCCTTACTTCCAAGAAATCCGCTATTTAGCTGATAAGCTAGAGCGCATCGTGGAGAACGAGTGCTGGCAGTTGCCGAAATACCGAGAACTCCTCTTTATTCGATAAAAAATCTTTAGAAAATCATACGCAAATGGTTAACATAGGCGTTGATTGTTTGTGTATTATTCTATATTCGCTGACTAAGTTAGTTTGAACATGAGAAAACTGATTACAAAAACTCTTAGTTCTGGGCTCTTCATTTTATTTCTGTTATCCGTACCGGTTCTTCATTCCTGCAACTCTCCTCGAACAATGGCGGAGGGAAACAAGGAGTTTGACAAAAAGAACTTTAACGAAGCAGCAAATATCTACAAGGAAGTTGGAAGCAGTGAGAAAAACCGGAACATCCGTAAGGAAGCTTATTACAAGCAGGGAGTATCCTACTTAATGACCAATGAGTACAAAAAGGCAGAGGCTGCTTTTGCGAAATCTCAGCGGTACAAATCAACCAAAGGAAGCGACGAGATGGATCGTCTCGCCGTGAAGTTTGAGGCTGACGCCATGAAACTTCAGGAGAAATATGCAGAGGCTATTATTAAGTATGATGAATACCTTAAGGAGAACCCGGGCGACGAGGATGTAATCCGCGCCAAAGAGGGTTGTGAACTTGCATTGAAGTGGAAAGACGAAAAAACACGCTATGTCATTGAAAACTTCAAAAAGGCAAACACCCGTGAATCTGACTTTGCACCTTGGTACCTTGATAAATTTGGATTGGTATTCACTTCAGCACGCGCTGGAGGGGTAAACAAAAAAGAGTATGGATGGACGGGTCAATATTACGATGACTTGTATATCTGTAAGATGCGTAAACGCCGCGGACAAATTTCTTGGGAAAAGCCAGAATTGCTCCCAGGAACGGTAAACACCAAACTGTCGGATGGTGTGGCCAGTTTCGATGGCAAAGGCCGTGAAATCTACTATACCCAGTGTAATGCTGAGGATGGAAAAGGCTTACGTTGTAAAATCTTCTCTGCAAAGAAAATTGGTCGTGATTCATACGAGCAACCTTACCTATTAGACTTCAACAGCGATTCATTTAGCTGCGGACATCCAGCAATCTCTCCTGATGGCAAGCAAATGTATTTTGCATCAAACATGCCAGGTGGTGAAGGTGGTTGGGACCTTTATGTAGTGAACTATGTGCGTCGTGGTAAAACCTGGAGCGTTCCTTTGAACTTAGGACCTACAGTAAATACGAAAGGCGACGAAATGTATCCATATCTTCATGAGTCAGGTACTTTGTACTTTGCTTCTAACGGACACGTAACACTTGGTGGATTGGATATCGTTTATACAGAAGGAACGGGTCAAGAATGGACTAAACCAGAGAACATGAAATCACCTATCAACTCAGGTGGGGATGATTTCGGACTTTGGCTTGCTGAAGATAAAGAAAGCGGTTATTTCTCTTCAAACCGTGATGGAGGAAGAGGAAGTGATGATATCTATAGCTTCACCATGAAGCCTTGTGAGTTGATGCTTACCGGTATTGTACGCGACGAAAAAACCAAAGCGGTTATTCCTAACGCACAGGTATTCATCAAAAACAATAAAGATACGGCGACTGTCGTATTGACTACCGATCAAACTGGTGCGTATACCATGCCAGTGAATCAAATGACCAAGTATGAGTTGTATGCAGGAGCTCCTGAAAACGACCCTTACTATTTTGATTCAAAAGTGGAATTCGAAACGACGGAAGGTGTGAAATGTTTCACTACCCTGCAACGTGATTTCGAATTGAAGAAATTGGAAGTGAAATTTACCGTTGAAGGAATCTTGTACGATTTGGACAAAGCGAATATTCGTCCGGATGCAGCACAAATCCTTGATGACTCTGTAATTGCCGTATTGGAGCGTTTCCCAAGAATTAAAATTGAATTGGGTTCACATACCGACTGCCGTGCGAGTCACGCCTATAACGACACCCTTTCACAAGCACGTGCGGATTCCGCGGTAGAGTATATCGTAAGTAAAGGAATCGATCCACGTCGTATTGTGGCCAAAGGATATGGTGAGCGTGATCTTCGTATCAAAAAATGTTCTTGTGATCTTACTGATCCAGGTAACAGAATTTGTTCCGAGAAAGAGCATCAGCTGAATCGTCGTACCACGGTAACTATTATTGATTACAACTGGGTGCCACCTGCAGAGGAAGCACCAAAACCTGAGGAGGAAGAAAAGCCGTCTCCACCAAAACGGAGACCGCCACCCCGCAGACGATAACGTTTTTCAAGAACCCTGATTCATTTGAGTACTGAACTAACTTCTTTAAGCGTCTTCCAAATTCCCTAGATACATTTCGAAATAATAAAATGAAAAAACACGACAATTTATTACCGAAGGGTCTAAAGAAAAACAGCGGAGCATTAGCATGAGAATAGGAAACGCAGCCTCAGCTTTCGCCAAAAGATTTTATCAATCAGACAAAACCAAGGGAAAATGAAGATTTAACCCATAGCGTCCTAAACGATTGAAAAAAACTGGAAAG
>JALRIQ010000116.1 GCA_023277325.1 Bacteroidia bacterium
AGTAACAAAAAAAACCGCCCTTACGAGCGGTCTTTCTTCTGGTTATATATCAGAACGTAAGTAGCAGGCTTAACCGGGTAGTTCTTGGTGCACTATAGTAGCCAGGATTTGCAAGTGCCGTATTGTAGAGGTCAACAAAACTTTGTGCATTGGTGGCAGATTGAACAGCGCTTTGTCCGTTTGCAGAGCTTAAATATCCATCGGTTGATGAAGAACCTGAGTAAGCGTGAACTGCTTCAATGTTCTGGATATTTAGGAAGTTCTCTATCCATAGGGTCAAGGTGAAATAGCCTTCAATTGTTTTATCGCCTCTTCTACCAAGGGTAACTGGGAAGTCGCGGTGAATATTGAAGTTATTCGCTAATGACCAAGGTAAACGTGATCCGAATGGAGTTCCTCTCAACGGACTTCTTGCTGCGATACCAGATTGTGCATCAGGGGTAGCAATGCTCGTGGCGGTATAAGGGCGACCAGAGAATGCATTCAAGGTCAAACCAACTCCCGTATGCTCCAGGATCTTTTTACCACGTACAACTGGACCTTGGTATTCTTTACCTGCACCGAAGTTTTGGAAGAAAATCATTTTCACATTATGGCGTACATCATAGCTCAATGGGAAGAGGTTTCTCAAGTTTGGCTGCCCAGCGGATACCAATCCTGCTTGTGAGCTAGTTCCTGAACCTGTTCCTTCAGCAATCTGAAACGCATAGCTGGCATTCAAGGTAAAATGACGGCGTTGCAATTGGTACTCCGCTCTTAAGCCTTTGATGGTTGACAAATCAATGTTTCCATAAGAAATATAGGAAACTGGATAAGCCTGGTAGTAACGCACCAACTGAATCATATTTCTTTGCTCTCTGTATGAAGCGGTTAAGCTGAGAGAAGAAGAACGGGTTAATAGTTGACGGAAACCAATCTCATAGTCGGTAGTTACCTGAGGTTTGAGGTCTGGGTTATTCAACACTTTGGTTGGGTTAAAGCGAAGGAAATAATAGTCGTCCATTGGCGTGAAGATATTGCTTGGTCTTTGTGCCAATACATCGTAATAAGCGAAGAAACGTGCTTCTGTGCTGATTGGAAATTCAACCGAAAAACGGGGCAATACCATCACTTTCGCTTCGTAATCTTTAAAAGACTGACGGGTTAATTTTTCCTCCCTTCCATCCACCAAGTAGGGCTGAATGAGTCCACTGGTTGTTTTTTGCGCTATCTGACCTGGATCCGCAATGCGCAATCCATCTTCATTATACCACGCATTTCCTTTGCGGTACCCGACTACTTTCGTTGGGTTTTTAATGTCATTGACATACACCAAATAATCGTTACCCACCGTGCTTGGATGGGAAATCTCATTTCCATTTAGGCTCGTTACCTCTAACACCTGACGCACTGGATACAAGGAATAAGGATCTTTAAGCACGGGCGTATTGGCATCAAAACGCTCTATGCGGATTCCCAGCCTGAAAATCATGCTTTTCAATTCAATAACATCTTGCAAATACATGGCAGCATAAATCGGACGGAAGGCTCCTGAGTTTCTGTTCTCTGGATCATCCAGGAAATCAGAAACCCCAAAGTTTTTGCGTGTTCTTCTTCCCAGGTAATCGTAACCGAAATAGCTCACATACTGGTTATTTCCGCCGCTTCCCAAAAGTTCATCTGCAGTGAATAAATCCAGAGAAAGATCTTCAGGGTCTAGGCCATGGACATTCACGTAAGATTCTGGCGTAATCAAATTGCCATACTCATCGCGCACACCCTTTTTAATTAAAGCTTCACGCAGGCGTCTGGAAAACACGGATTGATTTGCATTGAATATCTGATTATAAGATACAGAATCCATGAACTGACCGGCCTCATTATAATGAAGGATAGGATTTTGTCTATCGAGTTGCAAACCTTCATTGGCACTCTGGAACATCAATTCCCAAAGGTTCATGGCATTTACCGTATAGGCTCTGGAAACACGTTGTTCAAAATAGAGTCCGATTTTGGCGGTATGAATGCCTTTGGTAATTTCTCCCTGAAGGTTCATGCTAAACTGTTCGGTTTGAGAACGACCTACCCCGGAATTGATGGATGAACCTACGAACATAGTTCCCACATTGCTCCACATATTGGAATAGATACCAATCGGGTTTTTTCCATTTAAAACAGCCCCACCATCTGTGCTGATCTGATTGAAGCTAGTTACCCTCGGGGCTAAATCAAAGTAGGCAGATGAATAATTGGCCAAAAGAGGATTTGCGGTATTGCTTCTATCAAATGTAATTAAAGTATCCGCATACCCTTGGAGTTCGTAGTAGTTTTTAATCCATACGGTATCTCCATCTACAATCACCGGCTTGCTTCCCCCGTTAAATCCTTCATTCCCATTAAACTGATAAATCGGTGCGCGGTATGCATTGTATTTGCCTACATAACCATAGCGGAAATAATCATCTCTAAGTGTTGGATTCTCTGTTTTGTTCCAAACCCCCTGGTACTGCAGACTCAAGCTGTATTTCAGGCGTTTAAGCTGTTTGTTTTTAATCTCATCCTCCCCCATTTTAGCGAGCAGGTTATGTTCCAGATTTAAATAGGATATGGCAGACCAAGTAGAACGAATTGGATTAGCCCCACTATTAAGCAATTGATTGCCAAAAGGAGCAATTTTAGACTGACTACGGTCAATGATGGCTGCACCTTCAATACTCAGGTTTGTCAGAGGTCTGAACTCCAATTTACCCACCCACATAAAATCTGTGGCTTCGGCATTGGAGCGTGCTTTCACTTTTTCCAAATCATCCTGTACCAAAAACTCGGCGCTCGGAACGAAGCCAGAACCTGATGGTGATTGGCGAATCGGACTTTGCTCGATCTCTTTAAGTCTGTTGGATTTCACCTGCCAGATACCTATACCAGATGGGTT
>JALRIQ010000117.1 GCA_023277325.1 Bacteroidia bacterium
TCGGCGTCGGTCATAATAGGAGTCCGCTTCACTCCAGACACATGCGCATCAAGAGGCTTGTCTTCTTCCGCCATGTTTACTGGTTCCCATTGCCATGCCCCTGCCGGACTTTTTCTCGACTCCCACTCATGGTTAAGCAAAAGATGGAAATAGGTGTTGTTCCATTTATTCGGTGTGGTGGTCCATGCTCCTTCCAAGCCACTGGTTACCGTATGTTCAGCATTTCCTTTTCCATGTGGGTTTGTCCAGCCAAAGCCTTGTTCCTCCACGCTAGCTCCTTCAGGTTCTGCGCCTAGCTTAGAAGCATCTCCGTTTCCATGTGCTTTACCAACTGTATGTCCGCCGGCCGTGAGCGCCACCGTCTCTTCATCGTTCATTGCCATACGCGAGAAGGTGGTCCGCATGTCTTGCGCTGTTTTCAATGGATCAGGATTTCCATCTACCCCTTCTGGGTTCACATAAATCAACCCCATTTGTACCGCAGCGAGAGGATTTTCGAGTGAATCACTTTTGGAATTTTCAGCATAACGCTTCTTATCCAACCATTCGCTTTCACCTCCCCAATAAATATCTTTTTCCGGATGCCAGATATCTTCACGTCCACCAGCGAATCCGAACGTTTTGAAGCCCAATGACTCATAGGCCATGTTTCCTGCGAGAATAAATAAGTCAGCCCAGGAAAGGCCATTCCCGTATTTCTTTTTAATCGGCCATAACAAACGACGTGCTTTATCGAGGTTGGCATTATCCGGCCAGCTATTTAAAGGCGCGAAGCGTTGGTTTCCTGTATTACTTCCTCCACGACCATCAGCTACACGGTAAGTTCCCGCGCTATGCCAGGCCATGCGAATCATGAGGCCACCATAATGTCCCCAATCTGCCGGCCACCAATCCTGACTTTCCGTCATTAAGGCTTTAAGGTCTTCTTTCACTGCTTCAAAATCCAACTTATTGAAGGCTTCGCGGTAATTGAAGTCTTCACCCATTGGGTTGGTTTTGCTATCGTGCTGATGCAAAATATCCAGGTTTAAAGTATTTGGCCACCACTTGACCACTGAATTTTTCTGCTCTGTATTGGCTCCCTGATGGAATGGGCATTTGCCTGTGCTTTTCTCGTTGTCCATGGTTTTAACTTTCTTAAAATTAAGTATTTATTAATGAGTTTTTGCTGCGTTTATCAGTATGTCTGTATTAACGCTACTACAAAGCTCCCTTACTTCCATCTATATATCAAACTGATAATTTCTATATTTGTATAGATACAATCTATAATGAACCTACAGCAATTGGAGTATATCATGGCTTTGGATGAGCATCAGCATTTTGTTCGGGCCGCAGAAGCTTGTTTTGTTACTCAGCCCACCCTGAGCGCCATGATTCAAAAGCTCGAAGCAGAATTGGGCTGTCTGATTTTCGACCGCAGTAAACAACCCGTGCGACCTACCGAAGAAGGGGAACGCATCATTGCGCAGGCTCGGAAGGTTTTGCATGAAGTGAATAGTCTGAAAGAGATTGCCCATGAAAAAGGCGATGAGCTGAAAGGCAGTCTGCGAATAGCCATCATTCCGACTCTCGCCCCCTATTTGCTGCCATTATTTTTGAAACAGTTCACCCAAGCACATCCCTTAGTGAATCTTCATATTCAAGAGTTGACTACAGAGGAGATTTTATCCCGCTTAGAACGAGACAGTTTAGATGCGGGAATATTGGCCACACCAAGCAAACATATTGGAATGAATGAGTCTCCTCTATTCTATGAACCCTTTTATGTGTATGCCGGCCAACACGCACGTCTTCCTAATAAACAGTATCTCTTAGCCGAGGATCTAAATTTAGACCAATTATGGCTTTTAGAAGAAGGCCATTGTATGCGAACACAGGTAATGCGTTTATGTGAATTGAAAAAGCAAGGAAGCTCTTCGCTCGGTTTGCAGTATGCTTCAGGGAGTATTGAATCCTTAATACGTATGGTAGACGCTTATGATGGACTCACTATCCTACCCGAACTTGCCGTGCAAAACTGGGATCAAGAGCGCAGCAAACAACTGCATCCATTTGCCTCTCCAGCACCTGAGCGAGAAATAAGCCTGGTAACCTACCGCAAGGGAAATAAGCAGCGTTTGTATGATGCTTTAAGGCAGTCCATACTTGCCAACCTGCCTGAATCGGTAAAACTTCAGGCTTCTGGCCAGATTTTGGCCATATAAGAAGTCGACATTTTTATCGGTCCATCCTTTAGTAACCAAGAAATTTCACGATCTTTGTAGACTGCTTTTACAGCAAACCTATTGGGGCTGACAGGTATCGACGGGTTGACGAGTAAAGGTGTAAGCATGCAGAGCTCTGATAGCTACGCTCTTAAATATCGGCTATCGAACAACAACTGGCGAAAATAACTTCGCAATGGCTGCCTAATCCAGAGGATTACGCTAATGCCATCCGCTTCGGTTGGGTCTATCTGACAGCCTGATCATTCGAAGCGGTCGACCATGTCAGGTATTCATTGGGCTCAGCTTCGGCCCGATGCACTTATTAGAAGCATAAGGAAAAGCTCAGGCGGCGGTAGTCGTGCTTTCTCCCGACAATAAATACCGCTAAGCATGTAGAAGGCGCCATTTTATTCCTTCTCCGGACCCGAGTTCAAATCTCGGCAGCTCCACAAAAACTCAAAAAGCCTTCTTCATGAAGGCTTTTTAAGTTTCAGGAAAGAGTGTGTAGAGAAGAGAGCGGACTTGAGGTTCCAAAAAAGTATCTTCGCATCATGTTCAAATTGGCCCTCATCAGAGAAGAAAAAAAACCCTACGACCAGCGTGTAGCATTGAGTCCGGCGCAATGTACGGAAATACTCGAAGCATGGAATGACGTGGAAATTTATGTGCAGCCTTCGCCTCATCGTTGCTTTAGCGATTCGGCCTATGCAGCAGCAGGGTGTATTCTTCAGGAAGATTTAAGTGGGGCCGATGTGCTTCTTGGGATCAAGGACGTTCCA
>JALRIQ010000118.1 GCA_023277325.1 Bacteroidia bacterium
AATATCAAACTAATTCTCGATTCCTTGCTTTCTTTTCTTTAAAAGCAGGGTGAGGAGCTGATAGGCAACCACAATCAATATCCCAGGAACTACGGCATTTAAGCCAAAAGTTTCGGGTTCAGGAAGTAGCGTCCATGCATAGCAAACAAGCACTGCCAAGCTCATTTGAATAAGCACCTCATTGCCCTGAAGCCTATACCGAGGTAAAAAGACTGAAATGATTGGCGGTACCAGCACGCAGACCATATACGGAGTAAAGTCGAAGAAGAATTCTACCGCATTACTCTCCAGATAGGGTACTAAGAGAGCAAAAGTAAGTAGGCTAATCAAGAGCAATCCAATACGCATGTTTTTCCCGGTTTCTTGCGTTTTGCCAAACAAATCCAGCATTAATGTTTGGGCAGATAAAAATAAAAAACTGTCTAAGGTCGACATGATTGTCGCTAATAAACCCAGAATAAAAATGGCGCCAAGAAATGGGGGTAGCAACTCATGAGCCAGCAGTGGATAAACCAGAGCAGGGTTTTCGAGATTGGGGAGCAAACCAAGGCCATATAGGGCTATGCTGGCGGCCAAAAAATCAAACAAGGTCCAGCAAAGTACAGAAACCAATAAACCGCGTTTGGCCACGGCAGGCGACTCGCTCGAATAGATACGTTGATGGTATCCCGGATCGGTAATTACAACTGAAGCGAGAATAAACCAGGTAATGATTTCCCAAAGGTGGCCCGAGAAACTAAAGCTGAGTTTTTGAGGAGACACACCCTCTAAGGGGGTAAGTCCGTGTGCTTGAAAAAGGTAGATTAAGGTCGTTGCAAAGCCCCCGAACATAAACAGAAACTTATAGCTGTCCTTTCTTGCAATGGATTGGAAGCCGCCACGGTAGATATAGGCCGAAGAAAAGAGTAGGGCAAGTATCAGGCAAATCCAGGTAGGAAGGGGGTAAACCTCAGCAAGCAGCTGGCTTGTCATTAGCGCATACATCGCAGGGGAAATCAGCAAAAGAACCAGCACTGCGCCGAACTTCGAAACCTTTGTGCCATAGTATTTGGCCAAAAGCTCGGGGATAGAATGAATTTTTTCCTCCCGGATTTTTTTGGAAAAAAAGAATGCCATGATCAGCGCAAAGCTGGTATAAGGCAAGCTCAAAAATAACCAGGCACTTATTCCATATTCATAATAGAGCTGTCCAATTCCCATAATCCAGCCGTAGGCCGTAGTCACCATCGTCGCTACAAAGGGAAAAAGCGCCAGTTTTCTTCCGGCTAATAAGTAGGAGTCTGCATCAGCATCTTGGTCACTGCTCTTTTTGCGGAAACTCCCAAAAAGAAGAACCAAGAGATAGAGACTTACCAAAACAATACTAACCATACCCGTTCAAAGGTAGTCGGATTCAAGGTGGAAGTCCATAGAGAAATGCGTTAATTTGCCGAATGCTGTTCGCCCTGGGAAAAGGTTTATTGTCTGGAATTGTAATGAGTTTAATGCTCGGTACCGTATTTTTTTCATTGATTCAAAACAGCATTGAATACGGGTGGAAAAAAGGAATGATGATCGCCTCTGGCGTCGTGACTTCCGATTTTATGTTCATTACCCTCGCCATTTTGGGAGTTCAATTTATTCATCCTGATGAGCCAAATATTTGGATTCACGGCGGTGCTGTCCTTGTTTTGACTCTGATGGGGCTGAATATGTTGGCGAGTAAAAAAACTCAAATTGCCTACCCGCAAACGCGTTTTGGGAAGGCCTTATTTTTCTTCTCCAATGGATTTTTGTTGAATGTGCTGAATCCGGTTAATTTTCTTTTTTGGGCTGGATTGGCCACTGTTGCGCGCGCAGAATGGGGCTATGAAACACCTCAGCTCCTGAGTTTTTTCACAGGTTGTTTAATCAGCATCTTTACAACGGAAGTGCTTATTTCCTTCTCAGCACACCGCATCAAACCCTATTTGAGCGAAAAGCTCCTGGCTTGGATCAATAAAGGCACAGGGATAATTTTTATCGGAATTGCTGGATATCTGGTATTTGACTACCTCAACCATTAATCGCCTTCTTGCGGAACAGGGGGCTCTGGAGTAGGCATCATCATTTTCATGCCGCTGCCTGCGTATGCAATTTTAACACAGTAGGTTTTGCCTTCATAACGAAGTTGAATAGAAGCCTTAAATTCCACGGTCATAGCCTCATCGTTGAATTCTTCAGACCAACTCCACTTTTCTTTATCTATAGGCTCACAAAAAGCACCAGCATTTTTCGGATTAATTATAAACACATCTTTCTCCTGTCCTCCTTCTTGGGAATTTACATGAAGTTGACCTCCTTCCATACCCACATGTGCCAATGAAAAAATATACATGCCATTGGAGGGGTTAGCCTGCACCATTTCTGCATTTTCAGTGCCTACAACCAATTCGGTGCACTTTTTCTTGAGCAAAGAACAAGCACTAAGAAGTGCTAAACTTAGTATGATTAACGGATACTTCATGCTCCGAAAATAGGAATAATTTTCACGTGAATCGGATCTTCCTTAGCAAGTTATTCGTCGAGGAGAGAACTTTTCAGGCAACGAATTTCGTTTAGAGTACATCTCACCCGCGAAACTAAACCATAGACCAATTGTTTAATCGAAATAGAGGGAACGCATGCATTGCTTTCCAAGAGATTGAATAAATTTGAAAATAATGAATCCGAACAGACTGACGTACAAGTTATTATTACTGCTTGTTCTCGCGTTGATTTCGTTCACGCAAGTCAGCCTCGCTCAAAAATACGATTGGAGTAAATTAGATGGAAAAGGAGCCCATGGATGGAATGTTACTTCGTGGGGTTCAGGCTCGCAAGATATGGTCTGCGATGAATATGGCAACATCTATTCTATTGGATCCATCCTTGGTCCGCAGTATGCACAAAGCAATGGAAAGTTAGATTTTGGAGACAGTGTTATTCTAAGCTCTTCAAGCAATCAATATGTAACGCCATATATAGTTAAATACAACCGCAGAGGGAATGCGCAGTGGGCAAAAGCCATTGAAGCTTCTGGATATTTATATACAACCGCAGTAGCTATTGATACGGCGGGAAACTCCTATATTATTGGTTCGACCTGGAATAACTCTATTTCTAGCCTCGCTGGTTTTAGTGTAAATTCTTACGGACAGGGTGATATTTGGTTGGTTAAGGTGAAGCCAGATGGCAACGTGGATTGGGCCATGACTGTAGGGGGTAACCTGCAAGATTATCCGACAGGAATCACATGCAGCGCCAATGGCGATGTCTATATTACGGGGCTATTTCAGGGCTACTTTCAATATGGAAATACCGGAATTTCTGGCAGTAGCCAAGGATGGAGCGTTTTTCTACTCAAACTTAAGACAGACGGTTCTGCTTACTATTGCCGAAGAATTGCGACGGCCGATGGCGCCAATGCCTGGCAGTCGGCAGGAGGTGATGTGGAAACCGATCGTTTTGGAAACGTATATGTTTCTGGCTCTTTTACAAATACGATTCTCGCTGGGAATGGACGGTTAAGTGCTGGCGCTACGGTAAATGACCAGAATGGGTTTGTCATGAAGGTCCTTCCATCTAATGGAACGCCTATGTGGGCGCTGCAGATGGGTTCTACTGCGTCTGCTTTAAGTGTAGATGAAAATGGCTACCTCTATGTCGGGGGTAAGATGCAAGCTGGGGCGGATAGTTTTGGAACTTCGCGATTAACCAATTCGGGAGGATTGGGTTTCGACGATCTCTATGTTTCAAAGATTAGCAATTCCGGTTCCATCTCCTGGGTAAAACGTTTTGGCGATAATACTACTTCAGGTGGCGGTGGAGGTTGGTGGTGGGCCAATCAACGTATCAATATATCCTCTATGGATGTTGATTTTGCAGGAAAAATTTTTGTTTCCGGAACCATCGACCGCTCGACTGATACGTCGAGTATTTGCGATTTTTATGTTCCTCCTTTCTCTCAATCGGGATGGGGAAGCTATTATACGACTGATGCCTTTTTGCTGAAAATAACAACGGCTGGGGCCTGCGAGTGGAATGCCCGATCGGGTATTCGCGACCAGGATTCCATCATTTACTATTGGGATGAAAAAACCAATGGAGGCGGTGTTTCGACGGATAATGCGGGTGCCACTTATTGGAAAACGAGCCGAACCTGGGGGTATAACACACAAGATGACACGGTCAAACTTTATTTTAATAATGACACCAATGAGGTGGCCTATGAAGGAGGCTTGAGTTATTATACTCCAGCACTTTGGGCCATTCGAGAACAATATATTGAGATTGATTCATTCAGTCCGGGTTATGTTTGTCCGGGCGACTCAATCACCGTTTGGTATACCAAGCACGATCCATTTATTTCCGGAAACGAGTTTGTACTGATGCTTTCTAACCGCAGCGGAAACTTCTACGATGCGGTAGAACTGGGAAGAATCACAGACACACTTTCAGGAGTTATACGCGGAGTAGTTCCTTTGACAACTCCTGTTGGCTCAGGATACCGATTAAGAGTAGATGGAACTATGCCTGCTGTTCGTGGGTATCCATTTGAAAGAAAATTAAATGTTCGTGGAGTGCCCCCTACCAATGCTGGCCCTAATGACTCCATGTGTTTTGGAGATACCGTTTCGCTTCAAGCAAGCGGAGGTTACCGCTTTGCTTGGTTTGCAGATCCATTTATTTCGGATACCACCAGTGTTACTCCTTTTGTATACCCAGATTCAACACATCCGTTTATTTTAAGGAGCGAAGACTCGGTTACGACATGCTACTTCTTGGATACCATGGAGGTTACGGTAGTGTCGCATCCTATCATTAATCCACGCGATGATACTACATTATGCCAAGGAGATTCTGTTTGGTTGTATGCCCGAGGAACTGGAGGAAAACCAAAGCAATACCGCTTCGAATGGTATATCGACTCTACCAATGCATTCCTGGACTACGGCGACTCATTGCAGGTTAGTCCAAGACAAACTACCCGGTATAAAATTATTCTTGACGACAGTTGCTCAATACGGAGAGATACCAACTATGTTACAGTCTATTCTCGCGGTCATATCAACGCCAATCCACGGCAGGATACCACCGTTTGTATTGGAGAACAGGTTAATATCTATGCAAGTCCTTTTGGAGGATTAGATTCTCAATACAGTTACCGATGGTATATCGACACCAACTTGGTGAGCACGGATAGCGCATTTGTGTTCCCATCCCGCGACACGACTGTTGTATTTAAATTGGTTGTGGATGATGGTGGTTGTTCCGATGAGTTGGATTCAGCCTATTTCAGTGCTATTCGCCGTGATTCTTTGAAGATTTTCACACGTTCCGATACCACAATTTGTAACGGACAAGGAATTCTGTTAAGCGCTTATGCAACAGGAGGGAATCCTGCGGGTTATACCTTCACCTGGGACCATAATCTCCCATCAAACGACTCTGTATTTGTCGT
>JALRIQ010000119.1 GCA_023277325.1 Bacteroidia bacterium
TAAGATACTGCTACTTCTTTTTGTTATCGCTACAGCGTGGGCCTCAGCGCAGGATTTTAACGCGCGGGTAACGGTAAACCATTCTCAAATACAAACACAAAACATTCAGATATTCAAGAATATGGAAACCTCCATTCTTGAATTTATCAATAACCGAAAATGGGCGGACTTTAAGATCAATGCCAATGAACGCATCGACTTGAATATGGTATTGAACATTACCAAGTTTGATAATAATTCGACTTTCAGTGCGAACCTTCAAATCAACGCGTCGCGCCCTGTGTATGGCAGCACCTACAATACTGTCTTGCTGAATCATGAAGACAATGATTTTCAATTCACCTACGTGAATTTTCAGCAAATGAATTTTAATGATCAAATCTTCAGCGACAACTTTACTTCGGTATTGGGATTCTATATTGAAATTGTACTTGGCATGTCGTTGGATACCTATTCACCTATGGGTGGCTCAACCTACCTGACACGGGCAAATAACGTATTGATTGCTGCACAGAGTGCGGGTCAGCCAGGTTGGAATGCGCAAGACGGTGCCAGCAACAAAAACCGCTATTACCTGATTGATGACCTTACCAGCGACCGTTTTCGGGAAATGCGTCAAGCCATGTACTTGTATCACCGAAAAGGACTTGATTTCATGAGTAAAGACATGGAAACGGGTAGAAATGAAATCACCAATGCCATCAAAGAAATTCAGAAAGTGGCGAAGATTCAGCCGAACTCCATGTGGCTCAGAGTATTTTTTAACTCCAAGTCGAACGAGCTGATTGCTATCTACTCTACCGCGCTAACCAGCGACAAAAACAAGATTGTTGAAATTCTTACCCAGATTGATCCTGCCAATACAACAAAATGGCAGCAGATTAAAACGGGTTAAATGCTTTCTCTTTTCTTTCCTTCACGTATTTTTGGACTGTGCTGAAATCACTGAGTGTAAAAAATTATGCGCTGATTCGCGAGCTGGATTTGTCATTCGACAAGGGCCTGCTGATTGTTACTGGGGAAACCGGTGCCGGGAAATCGATTATTCTTGGTGCTTTGGGACTTGTGCTGGGTGAGCGGGCAGAAAGCAATGTGGTAGAAGGCCACGATAGCAAATGTGTGGTTGAGGCGACTTTTGATATCAGTCAGCATAAACTTCAGAAGTTTTTTGAAGAACAGGACCTGGATTATGAAACGCAATGTATTCTTCGCCGTGAGATATCCGTGCAAGGGAAATCTCGTGCCTTCGTAAATGATACGCCTGTTAGTTTGGTTCAGTTAAAAGAACTGGGCGAAAACCTGGTCGATATCCATTCCCAACATGAAACCCTCTCTTTAAAAGACCGTCGCTATCAAATTCAGTTATTGGACAGCTTCGCAGGCAATGAGGAATTGCTAAAGAATTACCGCCAAGCCCTTTATAAAGATAGATCCCTCCAAAAGGAGTGGAAGACCTTAATTGAGCAAGAAGCTGCTTGGAAGGCAGAATATGATTTTCTCTCTTTTCAATTGAAAGAGCTTCAGGATGCCAACCTTAAATCGGGTGAAGAAGCCTTATTGGAAGAAGAACAAAATGTACTGGAACATGCTTCTGAAATTGCCAAAACGGCCTACGAAGGAGCGGAAGGAATACGCAATGGTGAGCAGGCTGCCTATCATCAATTAAAAGATATAGAAAATGCCCTGCGCAGTCAGATTGCGCATGACCCTCGTTTTGGTGAATTGCTGGAACGATTGAAGTCAGTGAATATTGAGTTGGATGATATCGCAGCAGAGCTAGAAAAGATATCGGATACCACGCAGGCGGATGACGCACGGCTGGAGCAAATTAATGAGCGGCAAAGTCTGCTATTTACCCTACAAAAGAAACATCAATGTGTTTCAAGCGATGAGCTGATTGTAAAGCGCAATGAACTGGAAGATAAAACTGCCCGGGTCGAATCGTTGGAACAGGACAAAGAAGAACTGGAAAAGGCCTGTTTAGCGGCCAAAAAGAACCTGAATGACGCGGCCTCTGCCTTACGTACAGCAAGACAAATAGCTTTACCTGGCTTGCTCAAGAAATTGAAGGACTTGTTGGCAGAGGCTGGAATGCCCCATGCTCAAGTTGAAATGCAAGTTGAGGCACTCGAACAGGGCACTGAAGATGGTCCGGACCAGGTAAATATGCTTTTTAGCTCAAATCCAGGATCGCCACTCCAGGCACTTAATAAGGTGGCGAGTGGAGGAGAATTGTCGCGCGTGATGCTTTGTTTTAAATCGATTTTAGCTGCGTCAAAGGCACTCCCAACACTCATATTTGATGAGATTGATACCGGAATTTCTGGTGAAGTAGCCGCAAAGGTTGGTCGTATGATGAAGCAGATGGCCCAAGGGCACCAGGTAATCAGCATTACCCATTTACCTCAAATTGCAGGAATGGGTGACAGCCATTATCTGGTTTATAAAGAAGTCGAAGCAGGGCAGAGTCAAACCTATATGCGGCCCCTGAAGCAGGAAGAACGCATCAATGAGCTGGCGCGCATGCTGAGTGGAGACAAGCTTTCTGAATCGGCATTGGCAAATGCCAAAGAACTACTGGCCCAATGATGATGGACCGAATTCGTCCGGAGAACAGAAAACTCCGTTTGCACCTGGAACCCTCCACCTATTTTTGGTTTGTGCCATTAATCGCCATTGTCGAATTGCTACTTTTCATAGTCATGGTAATAGCCGGTATCGATGCGCTAAACCCAGATCCCATTGCCTTATTCGAATGGGGGGCTAATCAACGTTCTGCGGTTATGGAAGGTGAGTTATGGCGGCTTTTAACTGCTGCATTTATTCATCATGGCGCATTTCATCTTTGTGTAAACCTCATTGGTTTTTGGTTGGCAGGGAGAATTCTAGAGCCCCTCATTGGATGGAAGAACATGGCCCTTTTGCTGCTTTTTAGTGCGGTGGTTTCTGGGGTGTCTTCCTTTTTCTGGAACCCTTACATGGTGAGTGTTGGGGCCTCGGGAATGGTGTATGGGATGATGGGTTCCTTGCTCGTTTTTCTTTTCACAAAATCAAGCTATTTGAAGGAATTGGTTCCGCATCTATTCCTTCTTTTTGTTCTGTTTATTTTACAATGGGTATTTAGCACCTTCAGTCAGCACGTGGATCATGCTGCGCATATTGGAGGTGCAATTGCTGGATTCCTGGGAGGGATAATGTTTAGCCTAAGTAGCTATTATCCAAAAGCCGCGACACCAATTCGCGGGGTTATGGGCTTATTCAGTCTCGGATTTGTACTAAGTGTCTTGGCGCTGGGCAAAGGACTTTCAAATCCCTTAGGTGTTTACCAAAAAGCGGCAAAATCATTTCATAGTGAATTATTTCAAGCCAATAAGGCCTGGCTAAATGCGTCGGATACCGCTGCATTTGAACAGGGTATCCTTCATTTGAAGAAAGCCAAGGAGGCTGCTAGAAAAGTCAACCGGAGCGATATGCCCGAGGCCCTTCAGGTTCGACTTCAGCAAATGGAACTTTATGCAGCGCTGAAGGAAAAACAGTTTGTTTACCGTATAGATTACCTCAAAAACAGGGCGGTGTTTTCTATTTTCTTGTACCGGGATAATCAAGAAGCACTGAACTTACTTGAGTCAGAAATAGGCCAACAAAAAAGGACTCCCCAAGAATAAACCCGAGGAATCCTGATATCTCCTTCGACGCTGCTGCGTTCCTAGTTTTTGAAGATGGATAGGTCTTCATGTAAAAAGACGATCAATCGCTCGAATGGTTGTCTCGGTATGAAGATTTTCTAGTAAGCTTTAGCCAGTTCGAGCAAACGTGCTTGAACTTGGTCATTTACATTCGCCAATGGCAAACGCACGTGGGTTCCACAGATACCCATATGGTTTAATATTTCTTTAATTCCTGCAGGACTTCCGTCAGCAAAGATTTCATTCATGATATCCAGCATGCCGTAGTGAAGTTCACGTGCAGCTTTGAAGTTTCCTCCTAATCCCATGCGCACCATTTCTGAAAAATTGCGTGGATAAGCGTTCGCCATAACAGAAATTACTCCATCCATGCCCATGCTTAAAAAGGGCAGGGTTAGGGCATCATCACCGGAAAGCACATAAAAGTCTTTCGGACGGTGTTGAATGATTTCCATACACTGCTCAAAATTTCCGCTGGCCTCTTTCATGGCAATGATGTTCTGATGCTCTGCCAAGGCGAGGGTAGTGCTGGCTGTCATATTAGACCCAGTGCGTCCTGGCACATTATAAAGGATAACGGGCAATGGAGAAGCATCGGCTACAGCTTTATAGTGGGCTTTTATGCCGTTTTGATTCGGTTTATTGTAATATGGACTTACCGAAAGTACGGCTGAAATGCCGTCAAAATTAAAGGCCTTT
>JALRIQ010000120.1 GCA_023277325.1 Bacteroidia bacterium
TAAAATCGTGAACTAGTTAGCGGCCCGGTCTATTTTAATTCTGGGTTGTAGCTTTCAAGGAAAATAGTAATTTGCTCCTTTTAAGTTTTTGCTATGCGAATAAAATTACATTCTAAATCATCACTTCTTATTTTTGGGGCAATTGGTGTTTTTTCTGCATTTACCATCATGGATCAAAAAAAGGGGTATAACAAAGAAAACCTCGATACCAGTGCTAAACCTTGTGAAGATTTCTATACCTATGCCATAGGCGGCTGGCAAAAGAATAACCCTATTCCATCAACAGAAAGCCGCTGGGGAGTATTCAATATTCTGGCTAAAGACAATGAAGCGAAGATTGAGAATATTATAGACGAACTGGTTACTACGGGTGGGTATGCGAAGAATACGCCTGAGCAGCAAGTTAGGGATTTTTACCTTTCATTGATGGATACGACTAAGCGCGAGAAATTGGCCATGGCGCCTTTACGTCCTTATCTTGAACAATTGGATACCGTAAAAAACCGAGCAGGACTTACCAACCTTATGGCCGAATGGCAACCAATGGGCATTAGTTCGTTTTTTAATTTCTATGTAAGCAGTGATGCGAAAAATAGCGCGATGAACGTAATGCACCTTTCTCAAGGAGGCCTGCATTTACCAGACGTCGATTATTATACAAAATCGGATTCAGCGAGTGTGGCGATTCGTGCCGCATATGAAAAGCATATCGAAAAAATGCTCACTCTTTCTGGAATGAAGCCAGATGATGCGCACGAAGCAGGAATGGAAATTTTGGCTCTCGAGATTGAAATTGCTAAAAAATCAATGACCCGCGTTGAAAGACGTGATCCGGAGAAAACCTACAATTTATACTCGCGGGCAGAATTTTTGAAAACTTTCCACGGCATAAATTGGGAAGCGTATTTTGTTCAGGCAGAAATGCCCGAATGGACGACCATCATTGTTAATCAGCCGGATTTTATAGAGAACACCGCCGAAATGTGGAATACCTACCCATTTGAAGTGTGTAAGATGTACCTAAGATGGGAGTTGGTCAATGAATTCTCGGGTTCCCTGTATTCGAGTTTAGAGGAAGAAAATCATCGTTTTTATGCGGGAGTATTGCGCGGTGTAAATGAGATGAATCCCACAAAAGAAAGATCCGTAAAGCGGGTAAATGGTGCTTTGGGAGAGTTAGTTGGGAAGCTCTATGTGGCAAAACACTTCAGCGAGGCCTCAAAAAATCAGGTTAGTCAGATGGTGGAAGAAATCCGTCAGGTTTTTCGGGAGCGTATTGAAAAATTGGATTGGATGAGTGATACCACCAAGATTAAGGCAAAAGCCAAACTCAATGCATTCAAATATAAAATTGGGTATCCTGATACCTGGAAAGATTATTCTGAAGTGAATATCGACTCGAATAACCTGGTTGGAAATATCATGGCTCTGCGTCGTTTTTCCTATAAGTTAATGATGGAGAAAACGGATAAACCCGTAGATAAATCCGAATGGGGAATGACGCCGCAAACGGTCAATGCCTATTACTCCTCAAGCAAAAATGAAATTGTATTTCCTGCTGGAATTCTTCAGCCTCCTTTCTTCGATCCTGAGGCAGAAGATGCCCTGAACTATGGAGGTATCGGTGCGGTTATTGGTCATGAGTTTTCGCATGGATTTGATGATAAAGGATCCAAGTATGATGCGATAGGAAACCTAAATAATTGGTGGACCGACGCCGACCGTATTCGTTTCGAAGCCAGAACACAATTAATTGTTAATCAGTTTAATGCATATGAAGTATTGCCAGGAGTACATATCAATGGAAGTCTAACTCAGGGTGAGAATATAGCTGATTTGGCAGGTCTTACTTTGGCCTATCATGCTTTGGAGCGCCATTATGGAAACAATGCACCCAAAGGAAAAGGGGTGGATGGATTTACCTGGCAGCAACGTTTCTTCCTGGGGTGGTCGCAAGTATGGGCGCAGAACATGAAAGAGCAAGAACTGCGTAACCGCATATTGACTGATCCTCATTCTCCTGGTCAATACCGGGTAATCGGGCCTTTGAGCAATCTTCAGGAGTTTTGGGATGCCTTTGGCTGCAAGGAAGGAAATCCGATGGTCGATAAAGACCCGGAAACGAGGGTAGTTATTTGGTAGAAAAAAAGGGGTTTTGGGTTTCGTCCTTCGGCAGGCTCAGGATGACAAAGATTTTTTTTAGTGGAGGGGAAGCCAGTCTAAAGGTATTTGCTGGCTTCGCGGACGCTGAGTCCGGAAAGTTCGGTTCGTGCTAAATAGTTCCGCACCAATTCGGGTTGGGTTTTGCTCAATTCGCGCAAGGCCCAGCCGATGGCTTTTCGGATGAAGAACTCATTCTGGGTTTTGTGGGTGTCGATCAAAGCAAAGAGTAAATCGCTATCGACTTGGTTTTTGTATTTCAATTGAAAGATAAGGGCAGTTCGGTTTAGCCAAAAATTGGAGCTATTGTTCCATTTTTCAATCCATAGGTCTCGTTCTTCTGGATACTGTAAAAAGTAGCCGCCTACGCAGGTACTGGCCAGGAAATCGACTGTATCCCACCAGGAATCATCGAGAATCCAAGTTTCAAATTGGTTAATGCTGCCTGATTCTTTCCAAATGGAATTGGCCTTCATCCAATCCATGGCCACATAAGAAAACTCGCGTTCTTTCTGATTCCAAAGCTGTTTTGCAATGTCCATGTGGCTGGTAAAACGCTCCTTTTTCCATTGAGGAAAATGCTTTTTTTGAATTTCCTTTCGTTCAGGACTGCTTACTCCAAGAAAAGGGAAGCGGTCTTTCATATACGCTTTCATGGAAAGTGCTTTTTCGCTGTTTCCTGCCTGTTTCATTTCTTGAATGAGTGCCAGTACCTTTATCTGCATGATGCGAATTAAGGGATTCTAATTCGACTTTTCGATTTCTTCAATATCCTATATTTGTCGGGTGCAGTTGTTCTATAGCCAGCAAATAAGTGAGGGGAAAATTCTTCTCGACGAAACAGAAAGTCGTCATGCCATTTCCGTATTACGCAAGCAAAAAGGGGATGTACTTCAGGTGATTGATGGAAAAGGAGGGTGTTATGATGCGAAAATCACCGAAGCCAATAAGAAAAGGGCTTTACTGTCCATTCAAAATCAAACCAGCTATCCAAAATCCGACAAGCAATTACATCTGGTTCTAGCACCCACCAAGAATATCGATCGGATTGAATGGCTATTAGAGAAAGCGATAGAAATAGGGCTTTCTTCTATCCATTTTATTCAATGTGAACGATCCGAGAGGAAACAGGTGAATCTCGAGCGACTTGAAAAGATTGCTCTGGCGGCCTGCAAACAATCGCTTACCTGGCACTTTCCGGAAATTCATGCCATGCAAAACCTAAGTTCTTTTTTGTCGGAACAAGCTTCTGGAGATAGGTTTATTGCGGTTTGTGAGGAGGCTGAATTTTTACTTCAAAAGACGAGTGAAATTAAGAATGAGGTCTGGGTAATGATTGGTCCGGAAGGGGATTTTTCTCCTCGCGAATATGAAGAAGCCAGGAAAGCCGGATGGAAGGGGATTTCTTTAGGGGATAAACGGCTGCGCACGGAAACCGCTGCCCTGCTTGCTGTTGCCGAGATTAACTTTATCTGGCAGGCATAGTCATTGCTGCTTCAATACTCATTCAAATGTTTACTTTTGTTTAGCCATGATGCAAAATAGAAATTCCTTCATTCTAGTTGTGTTCTTTCTGGTTCTTAGCAGCTTTGCGCCGCAATATGGCGTTCAAATAGCCCGACTAAAATATGGAGGAGGAGGGGACTGGTATGCCAACCAAAGTTCACTTCCTAACTTAATCGCTTTCTGCAATACCAACCTGGGTACCCAGCTAAAAAGTGAAGAGGCCGTGGTAGAACCTACAAGTCCGGATATTTTTAATTATCCCTTTCTTCATATGACGGGTCATGGAACGTTCAGTCTATCGGATGAAGGTGCTGAAAATCTCCGCAACTATTTAATCGGTGGAGGTTTCTTGCATATTGATGATAATTATGGACTTGATCCTTTTGTGCGCCCACAGATGAAAAAGGTATTTCCAGAATTGGATTTCATTGAACTCCCCTATAGCCATCCTATCTATCATCAGAAATATGATTTTCCCCGGGGACTTCCGAAAATTCATGAACATGATGCAAAACCTCCCCAAGGCTTTGGCTTGATTTACGAGGGAAGATTAGTCTGCTTTTATACCTATGAATGCGACTTAGGGAACGGTTGGGAAGTTGCAGGAACCTATCCCGACAGTCCGGAAATTCGGCGCAAGGCCCTTGAAATGGGAGCCAACATTATTTCCTATGTTTTTGCCGAATAGGTGATTCTTTTGGCTTTTTTACTAAAAGCAAGTAAGTACATTCAACGAATTTTAAGGTTCGCATTCGCGTGAAGTGCCCGTCATTTCTTATTTTTGGTAGAGTCGAATAGGACTAAGCCAAAATGAGATTGATGTATTCAGGTAAGTTTATCCGCCGAATTCTGTTCGGATTTGGATTGATGTGGGGGAGTTTGAGCACGGCCCAGGTCAGTTTGATTGCGGAGGATTTCAATGCATTTCCAACGAGCAATCCAGCATTGCCCAATCAAGGTTGGGTGAATCGGGTGATTGCGGGAAGCACTACCGTAGATCAATGGTTATTTAGTAATCCAGGTGCCCGAACTTTTTCCAGTCCAATCTCAGGTCGTTTTGCCATTTTTGATAGTGATGATTATTCCGCTGCTGGGGGTGCTGAAAATGTGGCACTTGAATCACCGAGCTTTTCAGCTCAAAATTTCGCAACGGTTCGCCTTAAGTTTGATCAATACTTTGATGGTATTTTTAATCAAACAGACAGTATTCTGGTTGAGGTTTATAATGGGGTCAAATGGCTTTCTGTATATAGCTATACAGGGTCAGCATCGATTAGCAATTCGCAGGATCTAAATATTACCTCCAACCTTGGTGGTACGAGCAATGCAAAGGTGCGTTTTCGTTTTGTCGGGGATTGGTCTTACTACTGGATCATAGACAATGTGAAGGTGGAAGGTTACTATGCGATAGATGCAGCAGTAAATCAGGTATCCTTTGCTTCCGGTGTGTGTGGTGATGTTAATGATAGCGTTTCAGTGAGCATCTCAAATGCTGGAATTCAGAATATCAGCAACTTTTTAGTGAAGGCGAATATTCAAGGTTCCTTGAATGGAAATTCGGTGAATAGTACAGTGAGTCGCACCTATGCAGGTTCATTGGTGTCTGGGGCATCTACCAGTATAAAGTTGCCTCCATTTAATACGGCGCAGGGAGGTACTTTGGTTTTATCCGCCTGGACCGAATTGGGTACTGATCAGAATCGATCAAATGACTCAACAAAAAACCCACAGCTTAAATTTTTAGGCACACCAAATTCTCCAACCGTTGCGAATGCGAGCCGCTGTGGTGGAGGAATGGTAAACCTACAGGCCGGAAATGTTTCGAGCTCCGATTCCGTGGTTTGGTACAATTCATCAAGCTCAGCCGCTCCGGTGGGTTCCGGTTTAAGCTATACCCCACCTTTTTTATCTCCAGGCAATTACACCTATTATGTTAGTGCCGGAAGGGGTGCGCTCGACAACTTTTTGCAAACCACATTTGCCGCCGGGAACGGGCAGTCGGGAGTGATGTTCAATGTCGGCGCCACGCGGACCGTTATCGTTGATAGTTTTGAAGTAAGTATTGATGCCGGTACTCATTTGGTGGAAGTTTATTATAAAACAGGAACCTATGTTGGTTTCGAAACCAATGCCGGGGCATGGACCTTATTGGGTTCAACTACGGTTACGAGCACACAGGCTAATGGAGGTTCAGGTTTGTTTGTGAACGTTGGGCAGAGTTTGACGCTTCCCGCAGGTTCTAACTATGCCTTCTATATTCAGTTACCCAATTCTACGGCCATGAATTATACCAATGGCGCCATGAATTTTTCTAATGCGGAGCTTCAGATTCAGACCGGAGTAGGAAAAGGGGCGAATTTTGGCGCAACCTTTAGTCCGCGTTCCTTCAACGGGGGTATTTATTACAGCTATTTCCCCCTTTGTGAGAGTCCAAGAACACCGCTGTTGGTAGAAATTAAACCCTTACCCTCTGGATCTTCAATCATCGAAGGAACTCCATTTGTAGGATCTTACAATACAGGTAACATGATTGACCCGCATGTTGTAGCCGATGGCGACAGCGTTAGTTTTGAGAT
>JALRIQ010000121.1 GCA_023277325.1 Bacteroidia bacterium
GTCATGGGTACATCTTTCTCTACCTCCAAACGACGAGGTGCTGTTTGTATCGGCTCCTGTGGGTAGGTATTGGCATTAATTTCTCCTGCTGGAATATCCTCGAACCACTTGGTCACCAGAATTTTACACGACCCAAAGGAAATGTTTCCGGCGATAACTAAGATTGCATTACTTGGGTTATAGAACTTCTTATAAAAGGAGTGGGCATCTTCAAGCGTAAACTTTTCGATATGCGCCAACTCTTTACCAATGGTTGCCCATTTATAAGGGTGGGTGGTATAGGCCAGGGGCCGGAAATGCAGCCACAAATCGCCATAGGGCTGATTCAGATAACGCTGTTTAAACTCTTCTTTTACCACACCTTGCTGCACTTCGAGCGTTTTTGGCGTGAGGTTGAGTTGAAACATACGGTCAGATTCCAACCATAGGGCTGTTTCAATATTTTCTGCCGGAAGCGTCACATAGTAGTTGGTGATATCGTTGCTGGTAAATGCATTGTTTTCTCCAGATGCACGCTGTAGGGGCTCATCATAACTTTCTGCATTTTTGGAGCCGCCAAACATCAGGTGTTCAAAGAGATGCGCAATTCCGGTGAGGTTTTCATCCTCGTCGCGGGCACCCACATTATAAAGAATATTGACTACGGCCAAAGGTGTTTTTTCATCCAGATGATGCACCACGCGCAGGCCATTTGCAAGCGTGAAAGATTCAAATTCAAGCATCTTGCGAAATTACTATCTTATTCAAGCTTTTAAGTGCTAAATAAAAAACACGAGGCATCGTTTACATTGTCGTAATTTTGCAGCGTGAATAAAAGAAATAATAACGGCGGCGGAAAGTTCTCTGGTAAGAGAGGGTCATCTAAAAACGACTCCTTCCGCAAGGACAATGACCGAAGGGATTCGGACAGGCCAGCAAGAGGAAGAAGCAAGGACGGGGATTCATTTCGCTCGGATAGAAGAGGAGACAAAGGAGATGAACGAGGTGGATCATTCAAAAGAGGTCCGCGGAAGTTTGATGACCGCAACGATGGAGAAAAAAGACCATACAGCGGCCCAAGAAGTCCTCGAGGAAATGATAGAGGAGACCGTCGTGAAGGAGGTTTTCGTGAAGAAAAAAGAGATTCACGCCGTGGAGATAATTTCCGAAACGACAGAAAATCGGATAGAGGCGGCGAAGGTTTCAGAGGCGATAAAAGAGATGATAGAGAGAGGAAGGATTTTAGCAGAGGCGATAAGCGTCCGTTTAATCGCGACGATAAACAAAAGTACAGTGGACCTAGACGCAACGACTCAGGAAGAGACGACCGGGATTCACGAAGAAATAAGGATAGCCGCGGAAAAGGCGGTTTCGATAGAAATAAATCGGGCGACAGAAGAGATACCCGCAACTCGCGCGACCGCAATGACCGTAACGAAGGGGAAGAGCGCAAAAGACCACGCACCCGCAAAGCCAACGAAAATGATCAAAAGATGCTTGGCGATTGGCGCAGCGAAAGGCCTGCAACTTCCATAGAAGGAAAAGAAGGCAAATACCGCAAAGAGGTAGAAAGTATTACCGAAGAAACGCGCTTGAATAAATTCTTGGCGAATTCCGGACTTTGCAGCAGAAGAGATGCAGATGCTTTTATCGAAAACGGAGCGGTTAGTATCAATGGAGAAGTCGTGAAAGAGCTTGGCACCAAGGTGATGCCAGGAGACGAGGTCCGCTTTAAGGGACGTTTGATCCTGCCAGAGAAACCGGTGTATATTCTCATGAATAAGCCGAAAGACTGCATTACCAGCTCGGATGATCCAGAAGGAAGAAGAACAGTTTTGGATATCATTGGTGATAATGTTCCACAGCGCATTTTCCCTGTAGGACGTCTGGATAGAAACACAACGGGAGTGCTCTTACTCACCAACGACGGCGACTTGGCTCAAAAGCTTACACACCCTTCATTTGGTGTACATAAAATCTATAAGGCAGAATTGGATAAGCCGATGTCGGTGGATGATTTAGAAAAGCTTCTTGCTGGTGTTGAACTGGAAGACGGCTTTATCAAACCAGACGAAGTCGCCTACGTGGATGAAACCAAACAAGTAATTGGCGTAGAAATTCATTCGGGCAAAAATCATATCGTGCACAGAATGTTCAATTCCCTGGGCTATAAGGTGGACAAACTCGATCGTGTTTCCTTTGCCGGACTTTCTAAAGATGGCCTGAAACGTGGAGAAATCCGTCAGCTTACTGAAAAGGAAATGCTCACCATTCGTAAAGCCTCAGGGAAGCAAAAAGCCTAAATAGTTTGGGCTTGCCGAACGGAGTTGTAAATCGCTTCGTATTGTAACAAGATCTTATTGATGTCGAATTTATGCGAGTGCTTTAGGGCGTTCGCTTTAAATTCTGCTAATCTGGAGTCATCGCCAAGAATGTACAACGCATTTTTGGCCATGTCTTCTACATCACCAATTGCCGAGTTAAACCCAGTAAATCCATGTTCGTTTAGTTCAGGGATACCTCCACTGTTTGTAGAGATTACCGGAACCTGACAGGCCATGGCCTCAAGGGCGGCAAGCCCAAAACTCTCTGATTCAGAGGGGAGTATGAACAAGTCGCATACGGATAAGATTTCCTCAACCATTTCTTGTTTACCAAGGAAGGTAACGCGATCACAGATGTCGAGCTCGCGACAAATTTTTTCGATATTCATCCTTTCTGGACCATCACCAATAAGGAGGAGTTTAGCAGGAATATTCTCGAGTACACGGTTAAAGACATAAATCACATCTTCAACACGCTTCACTTTTCTGAAGTTCGAGGTATGCACCAGGATTCTTTCACCAAGCGGGGCAATAGCTTTTTTGAAATGTTCTTTCGGCTTTTTGCTAAAGCGGGTAAAATCGATGAAGTTGGGAACAACCTGAATGTCTTTTTCAATGTGAAAAAACTGGTAGGTTTGTTCTTTTAAGCTTTCAGAAACACTCGTTACCGC
>JALRIQ010000122.1 GCA_023277325.1 Bacteroidia bacterium
CAGCTGATTGAAGGAGTCTACCTTATTATCATTTGAAGCTGTCCAGAATATGTCGGAATAAGAGACTTGTCCCCCAATACCAAACTTCTTTTGATGATCTTGGGCTGTGGCTTCTATTCCGCAAAGAAGAAAAAGCAGAAAAAGGATTTTGTAGACCTTCATACTTAGAAACTGTTGAGTCGTTCTTCCAAAGAACGAATTTTTACTTCAGCATCTGCCTGTTTCTGACGTTCTTTTTCGACCAATTCAGGTTTGGCATTCGCTACGAATTTCTCATTCGTCAACTTCGCATTCACCGATTTTAGGAAGCCATTTAGGTATTCTAACTCCTTGTTGATACGCTCTTTTTCCTCGTCTACGTCTACCTCTTCTTCAAGTAGAATAAATAACTCATCGGTACCCACCAGAAAGGAATTCGCCCTTTCAGGTTTTTCCGATACAAAGCTGATATCCCTAATATTGGCCAGTTTACGAAGCAATCCTGTTGCTCGCTCGTACTCTGCTTTATAACTTTCATCGGCACAAATCATGGCGATGTCTAAGGCCAGTTTTGGTGAAAGTCCTTTTTGATTTCGGAAGCTTCTCACCTGCGTGATGGCGATTAAGAAACGATCGCTGATTGGTGCTTTGACACCCTTCACCTTCGGGAAGTCGCGCACCATAATCGGTTGATCGACTTCATTATTCCACAGCTGGTGATAAATTTCCTCTGTTATGAAAGGCATGTAAGGGTGAATCAAGGTCATCAAATCGCTGAAACGTGCCACGGTTGCATCATACGTTGCGCGGGTAATTGGCGAACCGAATGCAGGTTTTACCATTTCCAGGTACGAAGAGCAGAAGTCATCCCAAATCAATTTATAGAGGTTCATCAAGCCTTCAGATAGGCGGAATTCTTTGAAATTGGCTTTCAATTGAGCAATCACCTCGTCCATGCGGGCATCGAACCAGGCACCGGCCAATTTATCCTCGTCGGATTCTTCCCCTTTAACAATCTCCCAACCTTTTACCAGGCGAAGTGCATTCCAGATTTTATTGCAGAAATTTCTTCCTTGTTCAACTTTGGCTTCATCAAAAAGCAAGTCATTACCAGCAGGCGCCGCCAAGAGTATTCCCATACGCACACCGTCCACACCGTATTGATCCATGAGGCCCAATGCATCTGGAGAGTTTCCGAGAGACTTAGACATCTTTCTCCCCTGCTTATCGCGTACGATTCCAGTGAAATAAACACTGTCGAAAGGCTTCTCACCACGGAATTCATATCCGGCCATCACCATTCGGGCTACCCAGAAGAAAATAATATCTGGCCCAGTTACCAAGGTACTTGTTGGATAGAAGGCTTTGATATCGGCATTGTCTGGGTTTTCAAATCCATCAAAAACAGAAATTGGCCATAACCAAGAAGAGAACCAGGTATCCATCACATCCTCATCCTGACGAATGTCTGCAACACCAAGCTTCAATCCTTGCGCTTCAAAGGCTTTTAAGGCCTCCTCAGCGGTCTTTGCCACCACAACGGCATCATTCGGTCCATACCAGGCTGGAATGCGCTGACCCCACCACAGCTGACGGGAAATACACCAATCTTTGATATTATCGATCCAGTGTTTGTAGGTATTTTTAAATTTAGGCGGAACAAGGGCTACTTCATCGTTCATTACCGCATCCAAAACCTGCGGATTTCTTTCCATGAACTTTTTCATGTCGACAAACCACTGCATGCTGATGCGCGGTTCAACAACTGCTTTTGTTCTTTCGGAAAGGTTGAGCTGCGAAGCGTAATCTTCAATTTTTAAGAGGAAGCCTTTTTCTTCGAGTTCCTTCGCAATATTCTTGCGGGCGATAAAACGATCCTGGCCAACATAGATTTGAGCTTTTTCATTCAGGCTGGCATCTGGATTTAGGATATCAATGATTTCCAATCCATGCTTTTTACCCAACTCAAAATCGTTTTTATCGTGGGCTGGAGTGATCTTCAAACAGCCCGTTCCAAAATCGATGCTTACATACTCATCAGGGATGATCGGTATTTCGCGGTCGATAAGCGGAATTCTTACTTTCTTTCCATGCAAATGCAGGTAGCGTTCATCTTCCGGATGTACACAAACGGCCACGTCGGCCATGATAGTTTCCGGACGTGAAGTGGCAATGGTGACAAATTGGGTAGGATCGTCTACCAAAGGATAATTGAGGTAATACAGACGTAAGGTCTTTTCTTCAGGAATAACCTCTTCATCAGAGAGCGCAGTGAGTCCAACCGGATCCCAGTTCACCATACGTTCTCCGCGGTAAATCATTCCTTCTTTATAAAGATGGATGAAGGAGTCGATAACCGCTTCACTCAATTTATCTTCCATGGTAAAGCGCGTGCGGTCCCAATCGCAAGAAGCACCTAAACGCTCCAACTGATTGAGGATAATTCCTCCGTATTTATCTTTCCATTCGAAAGCATATTCGAGAAACTTATCCCGACCGATTTCTTTTTTATCGAGCCCTTTGGATTTTAGGAGCTCAACCACTTTGGTTTCTGTAGCAATGGAGGCATGGTCCGTACCAGGTACCCAGCAGGCTTCGAAACCATTCATACGGGCATGACGAATCAATACATCCTGAATGGTATTATTGAGCATGTGGCCCATGTGCAAGACACCTGTGACGTTAGGAGGAGGAATGACTATGCTGTACTTCGGTTTTGGGCTATTGGGATCTGCTTTAAAATAGCCGTTTTCTTTCCAGTAAGAATACCATTTGTTCTCTACCTCCTTTGGGAGATAAGTCTTTGCAATTTCCATTGCCGCGAAATTAACCAAAATCGTTTGGAAGCATAGCACAAAAAAGCCCCGACTACCATAAGGTGTCGGGGCAAACAAACCATTTTTTCTATAGAGACTATCGATTTAAGGTTATACGAGCTGTATGTAATCCAGACTCGGTGCGTACTTTAACAAGGTATACCCCTGCTGCAGCTGTGCTCAAGTCTAGTTGAGCTGCATCACCGATGATGTTTGCATTGTCCTTAATCAATTGACCATTCGCTGCATAAACTTCAATCTG
>JALRIQ010000123.1 GCA_023277325.1 Bacteroidia bacterium
AGTGCAAAAAGGTTTCATCTATTTGCCCCGTCCCTGAATCATGATAATCGCGGTATAAAGCAGAATCTTGATATCCACGGCAAGAGACATGTTTTCGATATAGAGAATATCAAATTTCAACCGTTCAACCATTTGGTCGACATTCTCCGCATAACCGTATTTTACCTGTCCCCAGGAGGTAATTCCCGGACGAACACGCTGAAGCAGCTTGTAGTGAGGTGCTTTTTCGATGATTTGGTCGATAAAAAACTGCCGTTCAGGACGTGGGCCAACTAAGGACATATCCCCTTTGAGTACATTAAAGAACTGAGGCAATTCATCCAAACGTGTTTTACGAAGAAAAAAGCCCACACGCGTAACGCGATTATCGTTTTCCTTGGCCAACTGCGGACCGTCTTTTTCGGCATCCTGGCGCATGGTGCGGAACTTAATGATGCGGAAAGGAATACCATTGATACCAATTCGCTCCTGGCGATATAACATCGGGCCCTTGGAGCTAAGTTTTACGGCAATAGCAATGGCCACCAAAACTGGAAATCCAAGGATTACCGCCAAAAGAGATACCATAATGTCCATTCCTCTTTTGGTTGATTCTTGCCAAACAGGCATCAACTCGCGCTTCACCTCGATCAATGCAGGCCCGAGGATATGGTTAATTTTTACGGTACCACTAATGATATCATAAAGATCTGGAATAATGCGCACACGCACGTGCACACCCTCCAACTCGTTTAAGATTTCATTGATCTGATGGTGTTCAGAGGATTCAATAGCCAGAATTACTTCTTGTATCTGGTCATCGCGAACAATCTGGCGGATGTCCTTGATATTCCCTAAACAAGGCAAATCATTCTGAAAAATGGTTTCTTTCCCGCCATTTAAGCTGATATAGCCGCGGAATATAAATCCTTGCGACTTCTTCTCAGAGCGCAACTCATCATAAAGGTCTTTAGCCTTTTGGTTACCCCCGACCAATACCGTATGAAATCCAATTCGTCGATTTTGAATGGCGCGTTTTGTCTGGGTAGAGATAATAAATCGGAATAGTCCGGTTAAAAGGAAATGGAGACTAAATAAAAGGAGGAATGTGAGGTAATAGTCTTTATACGACTTCACTTCATCATCCAAAAGAAGGAAAAAGAATAACACTAAAACACCTAGAAACGAAGTATTTAAGGTAACCACTACCTCCCTTAAACGCGAACGTGAAATAACCTCCTTATAGGTTCCGATAAGGGTATAGATGGACAACCAATAAATAGGTACAATCAGCAGTCCGAGTAATAAGTTAAAATCAGCATCCAGGTCAAAAGGCACCTCATAGCCAAATTTCTGAGGTTCAATATAAACCTTCCGAAATGTGAACAGGAAAAACCAACTAATAGCAGCCGCTAAATAGTCACCAATCAAATATTTTATGCGTTGACTGCGTGCGTTCACCCGTTACGGTATAAGAGTTTTAAGTTGTCGATATAAATTTCAGGATTGGCGACACTGGCATTGGCCGAACGAAAGAAAACACGGAACCGCGTATCTTTTCCTTGATTGAAAACCTCGTCGGTGAGGTAGACATATCCTTTTTGCCAAGAAGTTACGGCAAATGGTGTTACCGAAGGCAGCGCAATAACCTGGCTTGTGCTCGTTGCATACAATCCTATGGTAAAAGGCACATTGGTTTTGTAATTGATTTCCAAGATCACTTCCCTTCCATCGTCTGGAATTTCAAAAAGGTCTTTTGATTCAATTTCAAAAAATGATTCTCCAGTACCCATCGGGATATACATATAGGGAGTACCGTCGAAGGTATGATCTAGCTC
Source organism: Bacteroidia bacterium (assembly GCA_023277325.1). GTDB lineage: Bacteria > Bacteroidota > Bacteroidia > UBA8524 > UBA8524 > UBA8524. The sequence continues at coordinate 1,818 of JALRIQ010000123.1, forward strand.
ATTTTGAACATAGAAGGTATCGATGGTGCCGAATCGTACACTCATGGAAGCATCGTTATCATTAAAATCTTCGAGCCATTCGAATTGAATTTTATCCTGGTACTCAAAAACAGGCTTCAAGGTATCGACACCCAATTTGGTAAAATTGATGGTTTGCACATAGTTCTTCATCATGGAATATGGATGCAAACCTTCACGAGCAAACCATTTAATCATTGGCCTCGCCTCTACTGAATAAGCCCCTTCATACAATACAGGAACCGTTGCAGGCACCTGGTAAGTACCAATTGAATTGTCGTTAATCAGTGTATAAACAAACTCAATATTATGTGAGTTGGTACCCTGTCCTGGCTTGCTATTCTGTTCAATTGGCGTAATGTGCATGTACGACGGATCAACAATGTCGCGTTTTCTGCACGCAAGTAAAATGCTCGTAAGGAGCACAAAAAGTATCAGGGTATTTTTCATGATAGCGGGACGAAATTACCGAATATTTACCTTGGATTGAATTTTTTCCATAATCTGGTAGGCAATATTCATGGCGTTGTACCCATCTTCAACGCTGACTTCGGTAGGCAGGTTGGAACTTATGCTGTTTTCAAAAAGCTCCAATTCCCTTTGAATGGAGTTGATTGGTGCTGATTCCGGATTTTCGAAATGAATTTGTTTTTTCCCCTTTCCAGGACCCAAATCCAGAATGAGTGCCATTGGATCTGGCTCTGCTGGTGCTTCATCTAAGCGGAATATTTCAGTGGATTTTTTCAGGAAATCAATCGCTACATAGGCATCACGCTGGAATACACGGGTTTTCCGCATGTTTTTCATGCTTATTCTGCTGGCAGTGAGATTGGCCACACAGCCATTATCAAACTCAATACGTGCATTGGCAATGTCTGGCGTATCGCTTACCACATTAACCCCTGATGCTTGAATGTTCTTAACATTCGAACGGACAAGGCTAAGGGTGATATCGATATCATGAATCATCAAATCCAAAACTACGCTGACATCGGTTCCGCGGGGATTAAATTCTGCAAGGCGGTGGGTTTCGATAAAAACAGGCTTTAAATCATATTCCTGCGCTTTGATAAAAGCCGGATTAAAGCGTTCCACATGGCCTACCTGGATTTTCACATTGGCTTCATAACCCAAATCCATGAGCTCTTTTGCTTCTGCCAGGGTATTGGTTAGTGGCTTCTCGATAAAAACATGCTTGCTGGCTTTTATCGCATGGCTGGCGAGGTCGAAATGACTGATGGTTGGCGTGACGATATCGACAGCATCCACCTCCTTGTACATTTCTTCCACCGACATAAAACGTTTAATGCCGTATTCTTCTGCAACGCGAGCTGCATTGTCATCATCGCTATCCATAAAACCTACCAAATCCAGTTGTGGAATCTGTTTTATGCAACGAATATGAATTTTTCCGAGATGACCTGCTCCGATTACACCAATCCTTACCATGTTCAAAAAGTTTACATTTGCGAAATTACGGATTGTACAGGTACGGCCTGCATTCCGTTTTCAACGACTGTGTAAAAACGTAGCCTGTGAAGGACACCTATAAACATAAAGGACTAAGAAAGCGACTGGTAGAAAGTTTAATCGGTAAAGGGATTCAGGACGAACTGGTGCTGCAGGCCTTATTGCATGTGCCGCGTCATTTTTTCTTTGATCGGGATTTTGAAGACTTTGCTTATGAAGACAAGGCCTATCCTATTGCCGATGGTCAGACGATATCCCAACCTTATACGGTGGCGGTTCAAAGTAGTTTATTGCAATTAGAACCAGGCATGAAAGTGCTTGAAATTGGCACAGGTTCAGGCTATCAGGCGGCAGTCCTTGCTGAAATGAAAGCCAAGCTATTCAGTGTAGAGCGAAAAAAAACGCTTTACCACAGGGCACAGCATCTTTTAAATGAATGTGGCTATGATGTTCAACTGCTCTATGGAGATGGAAGTAAGGGAT
>JALRIQ010000124.1 GCA_023277325.1 Bacteroidia bacterium
GCTTTTTCTCATCGGGTTTGAGCCGGATCGTACAAAGCATCATCGCTACCCGTAATTTGGTGTCCAGAATCGTGGAGTGCAAGGGCTAGGTTGTGCATTGCACTGCCCCCAATGGCGATAAAGTGATAGTTCATGAAGCAAAAATAAGTTCTACCTTTCGAGTCTACTTGTCAAATTACAAATAAGTTCAGCTATGAATCACTCAAATTTAGATGCAATAGAGGCGAAAGAATTTTTTCCTGGAGTCAAAGGTAAGTTCATTCACGGAGACGGACTTTCTTGGGCTTTTTGGAATATTGATGCCCAGGCAGAGGTGCCGAGACACCAACACGTCCATGAACAAATGATGCATGTGGTTTCAGGCCAGTTTGAATTTGAAATTGACGGAACAAAACGTTTGTGCCATCCAGGAGATGTGGTCTGTATTCCTTCTAATGTTCCGCATTACGGCAAGGCTATTACCGAATGTGTGCTTATGGATGTCTTTACCCCTGTGCGCGAAGAGTACCGTTAATCCGCAGCATTTAGCTCATTCCAGAGTAGATCTTTAAGCACGCTTAAATTCTGCTGGGCGACCGAAGAAATAAACAAGTGAGGGATTCCTTTAAAATCTGCTTTGATACTTTCTGAAAGCTCGGTCTTGAGCTCGTCGTCTAGGAGGTCACTTTTTGAAATGGCGATGACTTGTCGCTTATCTAAAAGGTCAGGATTGTATTTGGTCAATTCAGATTTTAAAATCCGGTATTCTTCTGCAACGTTATCGGCATCTGCAGCAATCACGTAGAGTAAAATCGAATTGCGCTCAATGTGTCGTAGAAAATAATGACCAAGCCCTTTACCCTCTGAAGCTCCCTCTATAATTCCAGGAATATCGGCAATCACAAAGCTTTTGAAATCTCTGTATTCCACGATACCTAGATTCGGCTTTAAGGTGGTAAACGGATAATCTGCAATTTTAGGTTTCGCTGATGTCAACACAGATAATAGTGTTGATTTACCTGCATTCGGAAAACCAACAAGCCCAACATCGGCAAGCACCTTTAGCTCGAGTAGCAGCTGCTTTTCATATCCCGGTATTCCAGGTTGAGCGTAGCGCGGTGTTTGATTGGTTGGGGTTTTAAAATGCCAGTTTCCTCTGCCCCCCAGTCCACCTTCAGCGGCACAGAATTCTTGGTTCTCTTCGGTAAGTTCTATGAGTACTTCATTGGTCTCTGCATCACGAACCACCGTACCTAAAGGAACATCAACGAAGACATCTGCTCCATCGGCTCCGGTCGATCGGTTTTTACTTCCGTGCTCGCCGTGCCCGGCCTTAAAGTGTTGTTTAAATTTAAACGACACCAAGGTCCAGAGGTTGGGGTTGGTGCGGAGTATGACATGACCTCCGCGGCCACCGTCTCCACCATCAGGCCCACCCTTGGCTACATACTTTTCACGGTGTAAATGCGTAGATCCTTTACCGCCATTTCCTGAGGCTACATGGATTTTTACGTAATCAACAAAATTTCCTTCGGTCATAAAGCCTCAATAATGGCAGCCAGCTTCGCGCTAATAGATTCAATTTCACCTATTCCATTCACTTCTTGGTACTTACCCTGCTGTGAATAATAAGCTATTAATGGGGCTGTTTTTAAGTTGTATTCCTCAAATCGCGTACGAATCTTTGAGGCGTCGGTATCGTCAGACCTACCGCTGCTTTTTCCGCGCTCC
>JALRIQ010000125.1 GCA_023277325.1 Bacteroidia bacterium
GCCACCACTTCTTTCAGAATTTATTTCCCCTCTACATGCTTAGACTTTGTTTTGCGACGTTAATTCTATGATTTTTGTCGAACTATGAAACACGGGATCCTTGTTCTATTTCTCTTTCTATCGCTTGGTCTCTTTGCCCAGGAAAAAAAGCTGGTTAAAGCAAAGGCGCAATTTGAAGATGCCCGCTATGAAAAAGCCCTTAAAACAGTGGGAAAGGTCCTGAATCATAAGGACACAAAAAACAACCCTGAGGCCTATATCCTTCAAGCAAAAATCTTTATCAAACTGGCCGATAATCCGGAATACCCAAAGGCCCTTTTGGATGCTTTGAAAAGTGCAGAAAAAGCCCTGCGAAAAAGTAAAAAGCCAAATGAGCTAAAGGAAAACGAAGAGGAATTTTTCACCGAATTGCGCGAGGCCTGCATGGCAGCAGCGAATGATGACCTCAAAAACGACCGGTACATTCAAAGCAATAAATACTTCGATAAGGTGTATGAGCTGTATAGCTATATGCCCGCCAAATGGGGACAAGCTCGTGTTGCCCTGGCTTTAAAGGATACCAATACCGCCGTACAAATAAGTCGTGAGGTGGTGGGCCAACTTTTTGCCACGAATGATGCGCCTTCTTTATTGCCCGATACGGGTCCTTTTGCATTGATCATCCAACAACAAATCGTCGATAAGAATTACGACAGTGCCGCCTATTATGCGGAGCGTGGATACGACCTCTACCCAAGTTCAGAACCCTTAAAAGCCCTTCTGCTCAAATCCTTTTTGTTGCATATCACCCAGTCGAAACCGGACCTGAAAACCCTGGAATCCTTTGCGGCGATGCGCCCCCGATTCAAAGACGATAGCTTATTTATCCATAAAGAAAATGTGCTTTTCCTCTACTTGATGAATCGTTATTCTGCAGGGGATGAATCGCACCTCAGCGATAGCATCCTGGCCGGTTATATTTCTGTGAAAAACGATTATTACCGTGAGTTTGGCGATAGCTATTGGCAGAAAGACCCTATGTATAGCCCGAACGGCAATGAGCTCATTTTTAATCTCATTCGCTATACCGCGCGTTTCGAAAGGACCTATATGTTGGCCATGTTACTCGACAATTATGTAGGCGGTAACTATGCCGATAGCGCTTTTGTTGCTTCTACCCGTCCGCAGCGCTGGCAGGCTCTTTTCAAACGAGTGAAGGAAGAAAAGTCTATTTTCCTCCTTGCCAGCTCACTCAATGCGGCAAGCAAAGAGCTGAAAAATGAAAAATGGTTTGCCAGCTATAAAAAGACTGAACTGGAAAATGCCCTGAGCAATTCTGCCAACTTCAGCGACCGCGTAGCCCTCTATAATTTTATTCCTTTCGTGCTTGAAGAATACCCGAACGACAAGAATATCTATGCCAAAACGGAGAAACTCTCCTTGTCCATTATCAAGGAGTATACAGACTCAGCCTGGTTTAGCTATGCCCGTCTCGGCATCAAACAACATGACCGTTTCTTCCCGCAAGGCGAGACCCTAAAAGAACTCAAAAAAGAATATGTCAAAGCAGACTTCAAAGCCAACTACTATGGCAGTCGTTTGCTGAAAAAAGAAGTAAACGGACAGCGGGTTTCTGAGTTTGTATGGAATGGCAATGATGTGCTTTGCGATGCTGGAGAGGTTCCAACAAGCATCCACAATAAGGTAGAACAGCGTATCAACTATTTCCGCCGTGCCGCAGGGGTTCCCGACTATGTAAAGCTGGATACCGCCAAAAATGCTGCTTGTCAGAAAGCTGCCTTGATCTACCAGGTGAATAGCGGGAAAATGTTTACCGAGCCTGCCATTACCTGGAAATGTTATTATGAAAGCGCAGTGAATGCAGCACAACTTTCTGCACGTGTATTCGGACAAACCACCGTATTTGCCGTGACCTCCATCATGGCCGATCAAGGGGATGAAAATATTTCTGTCGGTAACCGCCGTTGGCTCTTGTATCCGGCTGCGCGAAACATGGGCCATGGAAGTACCAATAAGGTTGCTCTAATCTGGACCCTCGACGACGGTGGAGATAAAGACACCGCCGAATACATGGAAGATTTTGTTTCCTGGCCTCCACGCGACTACTGTCCGACCATGTTCGCCTTTCCGCGTTGGCATTTTTCGTTGTATGCCGATTTAAGCAAAGCCAAGGTAAGTATGACTTCCAATGGAAAATCGCTCCCTGTTCAACAAGAAAAGCAAGTGGATGGATACGGTATGCCAAGCGTGGTATGGACGCCACAGTTTGAGCCTGTAGAAGGACAAACTTATACGGTAACCATCAGCGGCATCATGCTTCATGGGGAGAAGAAGGCAAGAACCTACTTGTATACGGTGGAGTTTGTGGATCCGATGAAGTGAGGGGAAGGAAAGAGGAAAAAGGACTGAGGAATTAGGACTAAGGAAATAGAGAGTGGGGTTATTGAATGCCTA
>JALRIQ010000126.1 GCA_023277325.1 Bacteroidia bacterium
TCTGGCGTATCGGATATATTGCAGCACCATTGGAAATTGCTCAGGCCTGCGAAAAACTGCAGGGTCAGTTTACTTCCGGAGCTTCTTCGATTTCTCAACGTGCTGCACTTGCGGCATTAACGGCACCGCTTACGGCAACCCATCAAATGCGTGAGGCCTTTCATCGGAGAAGGGATATGGTACTCGATCTATTAAATGAGATTCCAGGAATTATCTGCAATGTGCCAAATGGAGCATTCTATCTTTTCCCGGATGTTTCTTCTTACTTTGGTAAAAAACACGAGAATGGCGTGATTGAAAATGCCAATGATTTGTGCCTCCATATTTTGAATACCTGTTTCGTATCGCTTGTGCCGGGAGAAGCCTTTGGTGCTCCGAATTGCCTTCGTTTGAGTTATGCAGCGAGCGACGACACCCTTAAAGATGCACTGAAACGTATTGCTGAAGCGCTTAAAGCCTTGCATTAATGGAAAAATGGACCGCCTTTTTTGAAAAGTTCTCCTCGCTCAAAGCGCTGGTAATTGGCGACTTGATGGTCGATTCCTACCTCTTCGGAAAGGTGGATAGAATATCTCCAGAGGCGCCTGTTCCTGTTGTTCTTCTTGAGAAACGAGATTACCGCCTTGGTGGGGCAGCAAACGTTGCGCTTAACCTTTGTGCACTTGGTGCAGAAGTGGCCATTGCTTCAGTAGTGGGTCAAGATGATATGGGCGATAAGCTTGCCGAATTGCTTCGCGCTGATGGCATAGCTACAGAAGGTTTGGTGCAAAGCAATGAACGCAAAACCACCGTTAAACATCGCATTATTGGAAATAATCACCAAATGCTGCGGGTGGATGATGAAGACCTTCATGATCTTAGTCCAAGAGAGCAATCCGCTTTATTGGCTTGGATAGAAGGGGAACTGAGCAACTACGATGTCATTGTTTTTGAAGATTATAACAAGGGGGTATTAGGTGAATCGCTTATTCAATCCGTGATTAAGTTGGCCAAAGAAAAGGGCATTCCTTCCGTTGTTGATCCAAAAAAGAATAACTTCCTTTCCTACACAGGAGCGACTTTGTTTAAGCCCAATTTGAAGGAAATTCGAGAAGGTTTGAACCTGGAGTCAGCCCTGAAAACTGAAGAAGAAGTAAAACAAGCGGTAATCCGACTTCAAGGATTACTTAATACAGACATGATCATGGTCACCTTGTCGGAGCGTGGTGTGTTAATCAGCGACAGAAAGAATTGGGAACATTTACCGGCACATGTGCGGAATATCTCGGATGTTTCCGGAGCTGGGGATACTGTGGTGAGTGTAGCAGCCTTATGTTTGGCGCTTGGGGCCCCAATTCGTGATATTGCCTTTTTGGCAAATCTGGCTGGTGGACTTGTTTGTGAGAAAGTTGGTGTAGTTCCAATAGAAAAAACGAAATTGCTGGAAGAGGCAATTAAACTCGGCTAGGTTCATGTTCGGACTGAGACAAAAAGTTAACCTATTCATCTTTGAGAACAAGTATCTCATCCTGCGTTTAATGGGGTGGGTTGTGGCCATTAGTTCGATAGTAACCATCGGTTCTCTGGTTTATTACCATGGATTTCCTCAGACTCCAGAAGAACAAAAGATACTCCTGGATATTAACCGCTCCTTCTTTGCTGTTTTTATTCTGAACTTCTTTACCCGACTGTTTTTCACCCTGGAAAGAAGGGCATTTATTCGGTCAAATAGCGTTGAATTTACTTTACTCAGCCTGGTTGTAATAAATTTTATCTCCTTTCAGCTGTTTGAGTTTCCCATCATTGCTAAATTATTTGAATCATTAGGATGGGAGGGTTTTGAGCCTTATTATGTCTTCTTTATTCAATGCTATTTGTTGGTATTGATTGTTTTAGAAGTGGTGAAATCTGTTCAGGATTTAGGGAAGTTAAAATTACGCCCTACCACGATCTTCCTCATTTCCTTTGTGCTGTTGATTTTAATAGGAACCTTCCTGCTTCAATTGCCTGCACTCAATAATGGCGGACAACTTAGCTGGCTTGATGCCCTGTTCACTGCCACCAGCGCATCTTGTGTAACCGGACTTATCGTTGTGGATACGGCCACGTTTTTCAATACAAAAGGACAAATGATTATTCTCCTTCTTTTCCAGGTTGGAGGTTTGGGAATCATCTCATTTGCTACCTTTTTTGCCACCTTTATGAAAAAGGGGATGGGCCTTAAACAGCAGAGCATGTTGAAGGAACTTTTCGATAATGAATCCCTGTTAGGAACTGTATCGCTCCTGAGAAAGGTAGTTTTCTATACTATATTTATTGAACTGGTTAGCACTATTCTTATCTATAATTTCTGGGGAGATTATGCATTCAAAAGTGAAGGGGAGAAAGTGTTTTTCAGTGTCTTCCATGGGATTTCTGCCTTCTGTAATGCTGGATTTTCGCTATTCACCAATGGACTAGCCGAAGTGGGTATTCAGTCCAACCTGGTATTGCACATGTGTATTGCAGTAACTATCTTTTTTGGTGGCCTAGGGTTTCCTGCCTTGCGTGATATTTTTGAGGTGAAAAATGTGCGTGAGCGCCTCAGCAAGCCATGGAAAAAATGGAAATTGAGCACGCAAATTGCGTTTTATGGTTCTTTGATTTTGGTGGCTTTTGGTTCCTTGATGTTCTATCTCTTGGAACGAAACGGAGTGCTTGAAGGACAAGCTGGTTTGCCTGTAATTCTCACTTCTGTATTTCAGTCAGTAACCACCCGAACAGCAGGATTTAATACGGTGGATTTTTCGGCTCTGGCCTCACCAACACTCATCATATTCGTATTTCTTATGTTCATCGGAGCATCCAGTGGAGGAACAGGAGGGGGAATCAAGACATCCACCTTTGTGGTGATATTCTCGGCAATCCTGGCTACGGTAACAGGAAGAAAAGAAGTAACATTAGGCCGTCGTTCGATTTCTCAGGAATTGATTTATAAGGCATTCTCAGTCTTTATATTCTCGGCAACTTTCATTTTTGTAGCAGTGGTCTTACTCACCATAGCAGAGCCGGGTATTGAAGTAACACGACTCGTTTTTGAAGAAGTTTCAGCTTTCGCTACGGTTGGACTTTCAACGGGAATAACAGCTGAATTATCCAGCTTTAGTAAGATAGTACTGATTGTATCGATGTTCGTAGGTAGAATTGGAGTGCTTTCTCTCGCATTCTCTTTAAGTGTGCCTGTGCGGTCAAATTCCTTCCATTATCCAAAATCGCATATCATGATTGGGTAAATCATGGAGGAGGGCTTACTTATCGCCCAAAAAATCACCTCCATCGATTAAATCCGCGGTCTGTGCTTGAGCATGACTGCCCCGCGATGAAAATTAATACCTTTGATTCATGCAGCAGCTGCGTCTCTTTTTTCAGTTAACAATGGAGAGTTTTTCTATGGCCTTACAGGCTTTATGGGTGAATAAGCTGCGTTCCATTTTATCCTTAGCCGGAATATCCATCGGTATTTTCTGCATTGTATTGGTATGGACATTTGTCGATTCCATGGAAGCCAATATCAACAAGAGTTTTGAATCACTCGGACAGAACGTGGTATATGTGCAGAAATGGCCCTGGGAGTTCACACAAGATTATCCCTGGTGGAAATACATGAACCGCCCAAAGGCGACACTTAAAGAGTCTGATATTCTCAAGGAGCGACTTGTAGAGAACCCTGCGGTAAAAGAGATTTCTTACATGTTCCGCATCTATGGCAAAACCATAAAAGCGGAGGGCACAAGTATTGAAAGGGTGAGTGGTATTGCCGTGGGTCATACGTATTCGAATATCAATCCCGTCAATATCGAAACCGGACGTTATTTCACGGAAAGCGAATCGCGTCTGGGCAAACCGGTTATCATTCTCGGTTACAATTTGGCGATTAACCTCTTTGGAACGACAGATGCCATTGGCAAGGAAGTGCAGTTTTATGGCCGAAAGCTTATTGTTGCTGGCGTGGTTCAGCGAAAAGGAAAATCCTTATTAGGCAATTCGGAAGATGATTCGGTGATACTACCCGTCGAATTTTTGCGAAAAGTAGCTAACCTGAACAGAGGGGGAGAGCCAAGTATTCTCGTTAAGGGAGCGGATGATGTGGATTTTGAAGACCTGCGCCTCACCATACAGGGAGCGATGCGTGGTATCCGACGGTTAAGTCCGCGTGATGACGATGATTTTGCTATGAACAGGATTACCATGCTCACCAAGATAATTTCTGGGGTGTTTAGTGTCTTACATATGGGTGGGAGTATCATTGGTGCATTCTCCATTTTAGTTGGAGGCTTTGGTATCGCCAATATCATGTTTGTATCCGTGAAAGAAAGAACCGCACAAATCGGGATTCAAAAAGCCTTGGGGGCAACCAATGCATTTATCCTTTTTCAATTTCTGATTGAAGCGATAATTTTGTCCTTAATTGGCGGCTTAATCGGGGTGTTTTTTGTGTACCTCGGCAGCAAGGGTATTTCATCGGCAATGGACATCGACGTATTTATTTCATCAACGAATTTTATTTATAGCAATTTAATTTCAGCAACTATTGGTTTATTGGCGGGGATGATTCCTGCCATCTCTGCTGCACGCATGGATCCAGTGGAGGCTATGCGATCTAAGTAAAGACCATCGTTAATAGAGGGAACGCATTATATTTGTGAGCAATGAAGATTTCCAATGAATCCAAGGTGGGCATTTTTGCAGCCATCTCCATTACTATCCTTATCCTGGGTTATAACTACCTCAAAGGCCGTGACTTGTTCACACGCACCAAAACTTATTATGCCGTTTTTAATACGGTTGACGGTCTTATCGCCTCTAATCCGGTATTGATTAACGGGTACCGAATCGGACAGGTGAGTAATGTAGCACTAATGACCGACGACAGCCTTAAACTCCTTGTAGAGATAGAAGTACAGAGCAATATCAATGTGCCACTTAACTCAACGATTAAGGTGTTTAGCTCGGATTTCTTTGGAAGTAAATCAGTAGAATTGGTTCTGGGAGATGAACCACGTCTTGCACAAAACAAGGATACCTTAAATCCTTTTATGGAACCAGGATTTACGGATAACCTCAACCAAATCACCGCACCTCTGCGTGAAAAGGTGAAAAGCATTTTAGAAGGACTCGACAGTACATTTAATGGAGAGTCAGGAGCAGCATTACGTGCAGCCATGGAACGTCTTCCAATAACGATTGATCACCTAAATAGTACCATGGTTTCTATTGAAAATACCGTAGATACCAAAGTAGCAGACTTATTGGATCATGCCATTCAGATAGAGCGTATGGTTTTACAGAATGAGGGGGTGATTAAGCAGACCTTGGGAAATCTAAAAACCTTCACAGATACCTTAAACGCGCTGGAATTACAGAATACCATGCAACGTGCCAATGCAGTGCTTTCAAGCCTGGATACCACTTTGAACAATATTAATCAAGGGAAAGGAACATTGGGTCAGCTTGCTCAAAACAGAGAGCTCTACGACCAAATGGAGAATGTAAGCCGGGATTTGGATGCCCTGCTAAAAGACCTGAAAGAACACCCTGGTCGCTATGTGCGTTTTTCCGTGTTTGGTAAGAAGGAGAAGTAATAGATTATACCACGTTATATGAAAATGTCATTTCGCTTTATCGCAATTATCGCTGCGTTTATCTTGATTTCATGTGGTAAAAGTGATGATACTAACCCGAATCCTTCCACTTCAAATTCACCCAATTTTTATATAGGAGTTAGAAATAATTCGGACATCAACTCTTCGTGCAAAACCCGTCAATTGGTGCGTGTTGAGCTGAGTACTTCTAGTGGCAACAGCATGGAGACGAAATTCGTCCTTAATCCAGGAGAGAGCGGACTATACTCTTTTACAATTGCTGGTATTGCTACCTATGAAATCAAGGTGTACACCAATGAAGGGCAGTTTGTAAAATGGGAAAATATAGCGCTTGAACCCAATGATAAAAATGGGGCTATGATTCTTGGGTTTTCAGAGAAGAATAGTGATTATTTGGAAGGCTGCATGCTTTCTGGTTTGAAACCAAGCGAAAGCACCGTGGACTGCAATTAATTCCTTTTGTATCCCCTCGCTTACTTGAAGCACATTGATGGCAGAGGAGATAGGCAATCGTAGATTCCTGACTTTACTCACTTTTTCATGCTACTACCTGTTTTATCTTTGCGCCAATGAAACATTGGAAGAAATTAACCCAATCGGAAATTCGCGAGCGGGTATTCACGGCGCTAGATGAGAATGTCAATTTTTTTGATGAAGCCATTGTGGGCGTACCAGCCAGTCATTTAGACAGTAAGGTGTTTTTCTCGGATGCCAGCTTTTTAAAAGATGCGCCATTTCTTTCTTCCTTAATTCATAACCCGAACCATATTGGTTGTCATACCCTGGGAAAATCGGAGTCCTTTTTCTCCGGCACCCAAGAAATTGAACGTGATCTGATTTCCATCTGTGCCCATGATATTTTGCGCGGAGAAGGCGATTTTGATGGATATGTGGCCTCTGGAGGTACAGAAGCAAAT
>JALRIQ010000127.1 GCA_023277325.1 Bacteroidia bacterium
CCCAGATCTTCAGGATGTGCCGTTTTCATTATTTGATGGACTTGAAGAGGAATTACTTTCCGGAGAAATAATGATTGGACAGGTAAGAGACCACCCGAATACCAATTTTCGTGAGATTATGACATCTCAAGATATTTTAACCTATGTTTTTGCACCAATAATCATAGAGGGGCTTCTTTGGGGATTTATCGGGTTTGATAATTGTACGAATTATAATTCTTGGTCACCCGACCAAGTAGATGCTATTCAGGCAGTTGCCTCAACTATTGCAATCCGAATACATTACTATAGACTGTATCAAGAAAAAAAGAAGTACGTAGAGCGTTTTGAAATAAGCTCTATCAATTCAGGAGTAGGAGTCTGGGAATACAACTTGATTACGAAGGAATTTTTTTATTCGGGAGGCTCTATCGCCCTTTTCGAACAAGATCAACTCGATTTCAAAAATTCCATAAATTGGAAAGAGTTTGTTCACCCCAATGATTACAACTATGTTGTGGAGAATTTTAATCAGGTAATAAACTCAGAATTAGAAACTTTTGAAGTGAAGTTTCGGTTATTAACCGCTGGCGGCTCATTTAAATGGATAGAGTCAAAAGCCAATTTCATGAACGGAGACAAAACGATACTGATTGGAACCCATGTCGATATAAGCGACAGAATTAGACAGGAAGAAATAATCAAACATCAGAATAAGTTTCTTGAAGAATTAACCGAAAAGGCCGAGTTCGTTTGCTGTATTGCTGACGAAAACGACGATATAGTTTATCTTAATAAACTCGCCCGAGACATTATTGGAGAAAGCCTTTTACACAATGGCAAACCCGATTGGTCAAGTTTGATACATCCTGAAGATGAGGAGGTCATCTGGAACTATTATTATTCGGCATTTAAAACACCCGGGGTTCAATCTTCTATTAACATCCGTTTTGTAGATCCAAAAAGTAAAGAAACTCGCAACTACCGGATTATCGCCAATAATCAATTGAGCAATGATTCGATTAAAGGGGTAATGTTTTTTGGACTTGATATTACAAATGCACTCTTAACAGAACGACGCCTTGCTAATACCGAATACCGATTAAATAGTATTGTGAGTAGCATGGAGGACATTGCCTATTCCATTGATATCAGAAATGATAAAATGGTCTTCATTGGCAATCCAGAAAACCTGTTACCCATTACAGGATTTACATACGACGAAATTGAAATTGACCATAGTCTTATATTCTCAAGAATTCACGATGCTGACAAAAACCATTTCATTACTGTATGGGAAGAAACTGCATTAGGCCCTGTCGGTAAAATTAACGAGGTTCAATTGAGGTACAATCATCCAGAAAAAGGAACTATCCACCTCCTAAATAGATTCAAGCGCAATGAATATGGAGAAAATAAAACCATAGATGGAATCATTTCAGACATAACAGCGAATGTGCAGGAAAAAATGAAAACAGAATTAGAACTGCGGCATTCAAAAAATAAACTGGAACAAATTACGAACAATATTCATGATATGATTTGTGTTCACGATTGGCTTGGTAATCTAAATTTTGTGTCACCTTCGTGCAAAATAGTCAACGGATTTGAAAAGAGCGAAATGCTAGGCAAAAGTTATCAGAAATTCATTGCTCCAGAATTTAGAGGCCTTGTTGATTTAACAATGGAGGAAGTTAAAAACACCAAAACGAGTAAAACTATTGATTTTCAGATGCTAATTGCTAATGGAGCCTATAATTGGGTAGAAGTCATTTTCAGTCCAGTGCTCAACGAACAAGGCATCATTCAAGGAATCCAATCTTCGACCAGAAATGTAGAAGACAGAAAAAGGGCGGAATTTGAAATTCAAAAAAACCTTGAAAAGGAAAGAGAATTAAACGAACTAAAGGCACAATTTGTGAGCATGGCCTCTCATCAGTTCAGAACTCCACTATCAATTATGCACTCGAATACTGAACTTTTGGATATTATCATTAATAGGGATGATACTGACCTTAGCCGGATAAAAAAGATCTCTGAAACTATCAGACAAGAAATTTCTCGAATTACCAAACTAATGGAGAACATTCTCGTATTTGGTCGACTCGAAGCCAATATAAAGTTGGATTTACAGGCATTTGATGCTGTGCAAAAAACAGAGGAAATCATCGAAGCCATATTATCTGCAAAAAGTCAGTCTCCTCCCGTCATAACGCGGAATTCAGAAAATATACCTTTCATTTTGGCCGATGAACTACTTTTTTCCCATGTTATTACCAACATCATTAGCAATGCTTACGAGTATTCGACAAATACGTCAAAATCCCCAGAGATTGATTTTACATACGACGAGGACCTAGGTATGGTAAAAATTTGTATGAAAGACTATGGAATTGGAATTCCAAAAGATGAAATCAATCATGTTTTTGACTCATTTTATCGAGCAAGTAACACGCAGAATATTAAGGGTAGTGGCCTAGGATTAATTATCTGTAAGCAATTTACAGAAAAAATGAATGGGTCAATTGAATTAGAAAGCGAATTGAATAAAGGTACTCTTGTCAAAATACTATTACCAACCGCAATAACCTAAACATAATTACTTGCTTCTTTTTTGTTGGCGGTATTTTCGTGGACTTATGCCAACTTGTTTTCTGAATACTGTATTAAAATAGACAGCGGAATTAAAACCGATTGTAACAGCTATTTGATTGATAGGCAAATCAGTCGATTCTAAAAATATCTTAGCTAAATCCAGTTTTACCAGGTTTACTAATTCTGAGACTGTGCAACTAAAAAACTTTTTCACCTTTTTCTGTAAAGTTGAACGGCTCATGTTTAAATAAAATGATAATGCATCATAATCCATCAAATCCTCCCCCGTCGTTTTCATGACAAACGAACGAATTCCCTGTTTAATTATTTCACTTTCTAAGAGTAACTCCTTTCCATCCAACCTAAATTTATCATCTGAATTCTCATCACGTATTCCCAGGATATTTTTAATTTTCAAGTGGAGCTCTTCAATTAAAAAAGGCTTAACAATGAAGTCGTTTGCCCCTATATTGAGACCCTTCATCTTACTTTCTAAACTCGAGTCAGCAGTAATAATAATTATAGGTACTTTCTTTAGAACGGCATCCTTCTTGAGTATTCTTATTAAATCAAATCCTGTAAGAACATCCAAGTTTAAATCACTAACAATTATGGAAGGAATGTCGGATAGTGTTGCACGCAATAAACTCTCTACGCCTGTGAATTCTGATACTTTATATCCCTTTTCTCGAAATAATGCGCCAAGGACTTCCCTTAAAGCTAAATCATCTTCTAACAGGTATAACGAATCCATGAACTAAATATAGCGTATTCGGGGTTTTAAACAAAAAAAACAAACTTCTAGCTCTATATTTGATTAACATAATAAAGTACAACGGAAAAGGACACCAATGAATACAATCGAAGGCGCCAAATTACTTTTAATCGAAGACGAATTTAATCTAGGAGAAATAACCAAATATCTATTAGAAAATTCGGGAATTGAAGTGAGATGGGAAACGTCCGGCGAAGAAGGCCTTAAAGCCTTGAAGGAATATTCCCCTGATATTATTCTCTGTGATATCATGATGAAAGGAATTGATGGCTATGAAGTGTTACGGCAGATTAAGCAAAAAGAACGTTTCACATTCACCCCCTTCATTTTTCTTAGTGCAAAGGCGTCACCTTCTGAAATAAAGGACGGAATCCGTATGGGTGCCAATGACTATGTTGTAAAACCTTTTCGAATCGAAAACCTAAAAGAAACAATTGAACTACGTTATAATCAAAGCCAAGAATTAAAATCCTACCGCAACAAAGCAAAAAAAACCAGCTCGATGAACAACTTTATGGTACGAGCTTCTCACGAATTTAACACTCCATTGCATGGGATTAAAGGGTGCATTGAATTTTTAAAAAATGATATTGACAACCTAAATCAATCAGAAATAATAAACCTAATTGCAATGATGGAGTATTCTCATCAACGGTTAGAACGAACCATTCTCAATATGATTACTGCTATTGAAGTGAGTAATAATCCCCATGAATTTGAAATAAATGGAAAAACAAAAATTGATGATATCATTAATTCGGAATATGAATACTTACAGAAAAAATACAGCAGAAATAATGAGCCTAACATCAAAACAGAAAAAAACATTCCTTTTGTTCAAATAAGCGAAAAACTTGCCAATAAAATAATACATGAAATTATCGATAACGCGTGCAAGTTTTCCCAAATAGACGAAGAAATTTTTATCAGTTGCAGCTTCGATAATAAATATGTTTGCGTAAGTATTTCTAACTTTGGAGAGCCTTTTACGGATGAAAACATTCGGAGCATTGATATGTTCCAACAGTTCAATCGTGATATAAACGAACAACAAGGACTTGGTCTCGGCCTTTATTTGAGCAAAGCCATTTTAACACAGAATCATGGCTTCCTCAAAATATTTTCTGAAAACGGATTAAATACAGTAAAGTTATACTTCCCGATATTATGCTAACTTTAGCTCGTTCAACAATTTTATTATATCGGCCTTGTGGTAATATCTGTAGGGTACTTCAAGGTCTTTTACATCTGAATTAGAATAAAACATATTTTCAGTATCTGTAGTAAAAAAATAAGTTTTTGGAAATTTTTCCTTCTTCATCAAATCAGACATTTCTTTAACCAATCGAATCCCATTCATAACCGGTAGATGGACGTCCATTATGATCACATCCGGATAGCCATTTTGATTCAGAGTCTTGAAATAGTTCATGGCACTTAGTGGCTCCTCAAAGGACTTTACCTCAAACGATATCTCCTGTCCGATATAAATGCGTGCCAACGACTCGAAAATAAAACGCTGGACCCTATCGTCCTCAACCAACATGATGCTTAATCGTGAATTCATTAAATCCCAGTCGCAAGCTAAGTTAAATCAATCATGTTGAACCTCCAATAAATAGGCAAAAAATGACTGAATGAAGCAACTTTGATAAAACAAATCAGGTCATTACACATCACAAATACCTGAACAACATATTTAATCAGGTCTGCAACAATCCTGAACCTCCTGGTTAACGACCTTCGGACTGACATAAGGGATATCGAGGTTCAGGCCGCGTAGAATAAACAAAATCCCAATCATCACGGTAAATACTGGGATGGCTTTATTGAGTTTTTGACGCAAGGAGATGCTCCATAGTTTTTTGCTCCAACTGATTCCCAGCATCATAGGCAAGGTTCCCAAACCAAATACGGCCATATAGGCTGCACCCATCATCATGTCCTGCTCTACCAAAGCTCCTGCCATGGCGATATAGACCATGCCACAGGGCAAAAACCCATTGAGCAGTCCGAGTAAGGCAACAGATCCGAGGTCGGTGCTTTGCATCCAACGTTGGTAAAGGCGGGTAAAAAAAGGAGGCCAGGAACTCTTTTTGCGTAGCAGTCCGAAAGCAAAGAGCAAAACCAAAATACCGCTAAGGATGCTGATGCTTTGCTGAAAACCCGCCAGGTTCAATCCCTTTCCAAATACACCAATCAATACCCCCATTAATGCATAGGCCGTAATTCGTGAGGCATGGTAAAGGACAGCACGCGCACCGCTGCTCTGGGGCAAAGCCATAACCAAGGGGCCACACATTCCCAAACAATGCAGGCTACCAAAATGCCTGTGAGGAATGCTGCCCAAATTAATGCCATATCAATTCACCTTCTTGATGGTACCAGGTCTCTCCTTCTTTGTAACGAAGGGTATAGCGGTACATACCTTGTTGCATATTCAGATTGCCTGCCACGGCAGCGCCATCTACCAAAGGAACAAGTAAAGTAGTATCCAGATAAGAATCTGAAGGGCGGTATAACTCCAGGAGGCAAGAGGAGGTTTTCAGCTCCGACTTGGTTTGAATCATGAAGTCTGCTCCCTTCTGACTCACATCGAAGCTGATTCTCTCGTTCATTTTCTGATTGATTACCTCCTGATATTCTAATCCTTGTTCGTAATAATCACGTTCAACCAGGTCGACCCGTTCGCCTAACATTTGCGAAACCAGGTAAAATATGAAGGCCACAAAAAGGCCTGCAAAAAGCAAAACACCGTGACCAAAATGTATTTTCATGACTAATTCATTATCGGGGCGACAAATCCCGCCTCGAAGGTTTTTATTTTTTCACCATCGACATACACACCAATTGGCACTGTAAATCGATTGCTTTTGACTTTTGATGTGGGTATAACCACCATGATTGTCCCTTTACTTTGCTCACCCGGAGGAGCTAGAAAATCCTTATCGCCAATCACCACCAACTCTGCCCGATCATCTTCCATTTTGAGAGTAACCTGCTTCTCTGAAAAGGTCTTATTGATGAACTCGACGTTGTACAAATTACTGATTTTATCGTCGCCCTGAAATTGATAGGTTGATCCGTAGGTACGCACCAGAACCGCTTCGATATCATCACGTGAGGCGATGAAGAAAGTCAGCACACTTACCAAAATCACCAGCACCGAACTGTAGGCAATGGCACGTCCAGACAATTTCCATTTTTGGCCTTTCTCCACTCCTTCCACTGTGTCGTAACGAATAAGGCTTTTCGGGCGGTTAATCTTGGTCATGACATCATCGCAGGCATCGATGCAGGCCGTGCAGTTGATACACTCTAGCTGAATGCCATTTCGAATATCTATGCCTGTTGGACAAACATTCACACAGAGGTTGCAATCAATGCAATCGCCCAAATGCGAGGTGTCTTCCTTTTTGTTCATCTTGCCACGTGGTTCGCCCCGCACATGGTCGTAGGTAACAACCACCGACTTCTTATCGAGCATCACCCCTTGAAGCCGTCCGTATGGACATACGATGATGCATACCAGCTCACGAAAAAAAGCAAAAACAAAATAGAAGACTCCTGTAAAGATGAGCAGGGATATGAAGGTTCCCATATGAGCGAGAGGACCGTCCTTCATCAATAAACTCAACTCATCTATACCTATTATATAAGCCAGAAAGGTATTGGAGATGACAAAGGAAAGCAGGAAAAAAAGGGTATGCTTGAGTGATCTTTTGCGAATCTTCTCGCCATTCCAGGGCATGGCCTCTAATTTTTGCTGTTGCTTCCAATCCCCATCTATCCAGTATTCAATTTTTCGGAACAGCATTTCCATGAAGATGGTTTGCGGACAAACCCATCCACAGAAAACACGTCCCCAAACCACCGTGAACAATACCACAAACACAATACCTGTGAGCATGGCCACGGCGAAGATGGCAAAATCCTGAGGCCAGAAGGGAAATCCAAAAATGATGAATTTCCTTTCCAGCACGTTGAAGAGCATTAATGGATGTCCATGCCATTTTAAAAACGGACCAGCGAACATCAATGCCATCAATACCCAGGCTACAATTGACCGCGCTTTATAGTACCCACCGCTCGGCTTCTTCGGGAATATCCAGAGGCGCTTGCCCTTTTTATTCACGTTCGAGAGGCTGTCGCGGTAATGTTTATCGTCTAAAGCTTTTGCGGCTTCCATTCTATTTTACTAACAAACTTGCACTTTCTGTTGTGGCAGAATCACTTGGCATTTCCTGTTCTGGAGCAGCCTCCTTTTTCTCCCCTTCTGGCGCCTTTCCTACCCCTGGAGGCAAAGTGCCTTGCAGAGAAAGGATATAACTTGCCATATTTTGAATTTCCTCAGGTTTTAAAAGTCCTTTCCAAGGAATCATTCCTTTTTCCGGAACTCCTTGTGAAATGGTTTTAAATACTTCAGGAAGCGCTCCACCGTGAATCCAATATGCATCGGTGAGGTTAGGTCCATTTTTACCTTCAGCCTTTTCTCCATGACATGCCACACATTTTGCCTGAAACACCTCGGCCGATTTTTGAAGAAGGGCGGGGTCGCTTACCAGGGTTACATTGGTTTCATCAATGAGGTCGGTTTGAGCAGCTTGATACGCTGTGGTTTTTGCTTCCCACATGGCCAGTTCTGCCTGGTATTCATTTTCCTGAACCTGCCCATCGCCAATCACATGGTAATTGATGAGGTAGATAACACCAATGATGATGGTGCCATAGAACAAGAAATTAAACCAGGGAGGAGTTGGGTTGTCGAGCTCATAGATACCATCATAGGTATGATCCATGGTGAGGTCTTCTTCCTCCGACATTGGTCGAAGGGAAAGAAGGCGTTCCCACATAGTGAGTCGCTCTTTTTTCGGAACACCTGCTTTTTCATCGTTCAGCATTTGTATCAAACGCATCATGATAAAGATGAGGAAGAGGAGCAAACCACCCATGAAAAGGGTAATGCCCCAGAGAATTTCTTCCATACCAAAAGGCATGGTTTCAGCGATTGTTTGTGCCTGAGCTGCTTGAGAGGCAGCACCAAACAAAAGCGCGCTCAGGGCGAATTTTAAGATTGGGCTAAGCTTCTTCATTGGGCTGAACTTCTTTATCGGTTAATGGAATATTCGACAAGGTGAGGATATCTTCTTTTTTCATGCGCAATACATAAATGAGCACGCCCAGAAAAAATACGATGAAGACAATCATGGAAAAGATCAGGTACTGGTCCATTCCTTCTACTCCGCTTAAAAATTGTTTAAACATGGTCTTAGTTATTAGCGGTTTCTGATTTAGTGATATCGGTACCCAAACGTTGGAGGTAAGCGATTAAGGCAATCACCTCGGTATTGGATGGAACTTTTGCCCCATCTTCGAGACGCACTCCTTCATTGTTGAGGTTATCGGCAATTTTTTGTGCTTGCTCCTGTAAGAGTTCCAAGGCTTGATTTTCGTAGCCTTCAGGATAAGGCACCCCAAGCGTTCGCATGGCTTTAATTTTTGATGCCGTTTTGCTGGTATTCAGCTCATTGGTAGTCAACCATGCATAGGAAGGCATGATAGAGCCTTGGGTCATTTCACTTGGTTTTACCAAATGGTAATAATGCCAGGAATCTTGCTTGAACAGTTTCAAAGTACCTTCGCGCGCCAAATCTGGACCTGTTCGTTTTGATCCCCATAGGAAAGGGTGATCATACACAAATTCGCCTGCTTTTGAATATTCACCGTAGCGCTCGGTTTCAGAACGGAACGGACGAACCATCTGGCTATGGCAGCCTACGCAGCCTTCTTTGATATAGATATCGCGCCCTTCGAGCTCCAGTGGTGAATACGGTTTCACAGCAGCAATCGTAGGCACATTGGATTCGATGAGGAAGGTAGGAACCATTTCTACCAAACCTCCAATCATGATCACAATGAGCGATAGCACCAACATCATCAAAGGCTTTCTTTCGATTACCCTATGCCAATGCTCTCTTCCTTTTACCTCTTCTTTTACCAAGGCTGGTGCTTCGGCGCTTTCATTCGCCACGAGTGAACCTGTTTTTACGGTTTTAATGAGGTTATAGACCATCACAAAGACACCGAAGAGATAAATGGTACCACCAAGTGAACGCATGATATACATTGGCATGATGGAGATGGTGGTTTTGATAAATTCTGGATATACCAAAATTCCATCAGGACCAAAGTCTTTCCACATTTGTCCTTGCTGCCATCCTGACCAGTACATCGGAATAGCATAAAAGGCAATACCGAGAGTAGCTAACCAGAAATGCGCATTTGCCAACTTTTGGCTATAGAGTTTGGTATTATAGATTTTTGGAAGAATCCAGTAAAGGATACCGAAAGTCATTAAACCGTTCCATCCCAAAGCACCCACATGCACGTGTGCTACAATCCAGTCGGTAAAGTGAGCAATGGCATTCACGTTCTTCAAAGAAAGAAGTGGTCCTTCGAGCGTCGCCATACCGTAGCAGGTTACCCCTACCACAAAGAATTTGAGAATAGCATCTTCACGCACACGGTCCCAAGCACCACGGAGAGTGAGCAACCCGTTAATCATACCACCCCAGGAAGGAGCAATCAGCATGATGGAGAATACCGTTCCCAGCGATTGTGCCCAGTTAGGCAATGAGGTATACAAAAGGTGATGTGGACCTGCCCAGATATAGATAAAGATCAAGGTCCAGAAGTGAAGAATGGACAGTTTGTAGGAATAAACCGGACGATTTGCTGCCTTAGGAAGGTAGTAATACATCAAACCTAAGAAGGGCGTTGTAAGGAAGAATGCCACCGCATTATGTCCATACCACCATTGCACCAAAGCGTCCTGCACTCCAGAGTACCAGTAGTAGCTTTTGAGGAAGCCAACAGGCAACTGGAAAGAGTTCACGATATGTAACACGGCCACCGTTACGAAGGTGGCGATATAGAACCAGATGGCTACATAAAGGTGTTTCTCACGACGTTTCAGAATGGTTCCGAACATGTTCCAACCGAAGACTACCCAGATTAAGGTGATGGCGATATCTATTGGCCACTCGAGCTCAGCATATTCATGCGAAGAGGTGATACCCAATGGGAGGGTAATTGCCGCGGCCACGATGATGAGCTGCCATCCCCAGAAATGGATATTGCTCAATACATCGGAGAACATCCTTGCCTTACAAAGCCGTTGCAGGGAATAATAAACACCCATAAAAATGGCGTTCCCAATAAAGGCAAAGATTACGGCATTGGTGTGTAAGGGGCGAATACGCCCGAAGGTCGTGTAGGGATTTCCCAGGTTGGCAGCAGGTTCAAAAAGTTGGATGGCAGCAAGAAGTCCCACCAACATTCCGACTACTCCCCAAACTACCGTGGCAATCCCGAAATTCCTGACAATCTTATTGTCGTAACTGAACTTCTCAATCTGCGTCATGTGTGTAAACGTTATTTGGTATACAAAGATTCTTCTCCTGTTACCGCTAAAAAATGACGCTACTCAAGTGGAAAGCTGATTTATATCATAAAAGTAACAAGACGCTGACTAACACATACTTTTCTTAAAAATTACTCAAAAACCGTGTGAAATCGTTTCGTCTCAATTCCAAACTTTGGTAGATGAAAAAACTACTACTTACCCCTCTGGCTTTGTTCTTGGTATTTTCATTCACGAGTTGTGAATACGAGGATACCCCTTCGTCGTCATCGACGAACTCTACAAAGCCCAGCTTCTGCAAAAACAGTTACAGTGGGCCAAATCAAGACATCCAAATCGATGCCTTTTGTATGGAAGGCTATTCACTCATTTGCAACGAAGGCAAGTCGAAGACCAGTCCTGAAGTGAAGCAAGTCTGTGAATTGCACAAGGAAATGCCCGACCTTGCTCCTCCAGGCTACCCCTCTTGCCCTTATTGCAATTAAGGTGCTTTTTAATTGACCCAATTTCCGAACCTGAGATTGGGTCAATTATCCTTGTTCAGGAAGCGCTCAGTCCTGTACATTTTCTTTATCTTTGCACGCCTTTTGCGAACGACAACACGTACTATGGATGCACATTCTTATTTGAGCAATGCCGACGTCGCGGCCATCGACGATCTTTATCAACAATATGCGAGCAATCCGGAATCTGTAGATTTTGGATGGAAAAAATTCTTCGAAGGGTTTGAACTCGGCAGCCAAAAAAATGGCAGCGCAGGGCAAGCGGTTTCTGAAGATGCATTGAAAGAAATTAATGTTCTGAACCTCATCCACGGGTACCGCACACGTGGTCACTTGTTTACCCATACCAACCCGGTGCGTGAGCGTCGCAAGTACAGTCCAACCATGGCAATTGAGAATTTCGGACTTGAAAATGCCGATCTCGAGAAATCATTTAACGCAGGCCATGAAGTAGGCCTTGGCGTTGCCAAATTAAAAGACATCATCCAGCTTTTGGAAGACACGTATTGCCGCTCTATCGGAGCTGAATACATGTACATGCGTCATCCAGAGCGTTTGAAGTGGTTGCAGGATAAAATGGAGCAAGGGCGCAATACCCCGCAGCTTTCCATCAATGAAAAACGCCATTTCCTCGATAAACTTAATAAGGCGGTGGTATTCGAAAACTTCCTGCACACCAAATTTGTCGGACAAAAACGTTTCTCACTCGAAGGCTTAGAGACCCTGATTCCTGCGCTTGATGCAGTGATCCAATTCGGTTCTGAACACGATGTGGATGAATTCGTTTTGGGCATGGCTCACCGCGGTCGTTTGAACGTATTGGCCAATATCCTCGGCAAATCGTACGAAGATATTTTCAAGGAATTTGAAGGAAAGGCTTTTGAAGAGGCGCTATTCGAAGGTGACGTAAAATACCACCTGGGTTATTCTTCTCAGTACAAATCGGAGGTTGGAAGAGCGGTTGCCATTTCTTTGCTTCCAAACCCTTCTCACCTCGAGGCAGTAGACCCTGTTGTTCAAGGAATGGCGCGCGCCTTAATTGATCAAAAATACAAGGGTAACGCCAAGAAGGTGGTACCAATCATGATTCATGGTGATGCGGCAATGGCTGGTCAGGGACTTGTTTATGAAGTGGTTCAAATGGCTACCCTCGATGCCTATAAAGTGGGTGGAACCATCCATATCACCACCAATAACCAAATTGGCTTTACGACCAATTATACCGATGGACGTAGCTCAACCTACTGTACCGACGTTGCAAAAACTACCCTCAGTCCTGTATTCCATGTGAATGCGGATGATACAGAGGCCGTTATCTATACCGTAAAATTGGCAATGGAGTACCGTCAGGAATTCGATTGCGATATTTTTATCGACCTGTTGGGCTACCGTAAGTATGGCCACAACGAAGGAGATGAGCCACGTTTTACGCAGCCCCTTCTTTATAAGGCGATAGAAAAACATAAAAACCCACGCGAAATCTATAGCGAAAACCTCCTTTCTCAAGGAAAGATTGAGGCCGACTTAGCACGTGAGATGGAAAAGAAATTCCGCTCAGAATTGCAAGAAAAATTGGAGATGTCGAAACTCGGCGGACCAAAACGTGCCAGCAATTTTGTTGGAGAAATTTGGTCTGACTATTCTGCGGTAACTGAAAAGGCGGTAGAAAGCAGTCCGAAAACGGCCATAAGCGCCAAAGACTTCGACCGTTTAACAGCGAAGATTACGGAGATGCCAAAAGATTTCAAGCCACTGCGTAAGGTCGATAAATTGTTCAAAGACCGCGCAAGCATGGTTGAAAACGATAAACTCGACTGGGCGATGGGCGAATTAATGGCCTATGCTTCTTTGGTTGACCAGGAATTCTCTGTACGCATGAGCGGCCAGGATGTGGAGAGAGGAACCTTCTCTCACCGTCATGCCATCATCAAAAGCGAAGATTCTGAAACCGAATATGCTCCGGTAGCGAATATCCGCGAAGGACAAGGAAAGTTTGAAATTTACAATTCACTCCTTTCTGAATATGCGGTAATGGGCTTTGAATATGGATACTCCATGGCTACTCCAAAAACCCTCACCATCTGGGAGGCGCAATTTGGCGATTTCAGCAATGGTGCACAGATAATCATCGACCAATTTATTTCTGCCGCAGAGGCGAAATGGAAAACCTTTAGCGGACTCAGCTTATTCTTGCCTCATGGTTACGAAGGACAAGGACCTGAGCACTCTTCTGCCCGCTTGGAGCGTTTCTTACAGCTTTGCGCACATGTGAATATGCAGGTAACCAATATTACCAGCCCTGCAAACTTCTTCCACCTGTTACGTCGTCAGATGACCCGTAACTTCCGCATTCCTTTGGTGGTTATGACTCCGAAGAGTTTATTGCGTCACCCACAATGTGTGAGCAGCAAAAAAGACTTCACCACCGGCGGATTCCAAGAGCTTATTGATGATGTCAATGTAGAAGCGAAAAACGTGAAACGTGTTCTCTTCTGCAGCGGAAAAATCTACTTCGATTTATTGAAGAAGCAAGAGGAAGAAAACAGAAAAGATGTAGCCATCGTTCGCCTTGAGCAGCTTTTCCCTTACCCTGAAAAACCAATGCAGGCTATTCGCAAGAAATACAGCAAAGCAGATTTCGCATGGGTACAAGAAGAGCCGAAGAATATGGGTGCATGGACCTTCTTATTGCGTTGGGAAGAGAACTTCAGCCTGAAGTTATTCTCGCGTAATTCGAGTGCATCTCCTGCTACCGGCTTCGCCAAAGTGCATGCTAAAGAACAGCAAGATATTGTCGACAGAGCTTTCACACTTTAATGAATAAAACCTTTTCCATACTTGGCTTATTGCTTTTTGTAACGAGCCAATGTTATGGTATTGAAGGCGAAAAGAAGTCTCTCGGAAACAGAGATAGCAGCTATATTGGGATCGCCCAATACCCTTGGAATTTCAGGCTTTACACGGTAAACAAAGGCATTGGCGTGGTATTGAGAACCAGTTCCGACAGCCTGCCATCGGCCAACTATAATCCGCGCGAGAAAATTGGCATCGGCATAGGATCCTTTTATCGCTCCATTGGAATATGGACCGGCTTGCGCATTGATGCTGGTAGCCTATGAGAGGCTAATCGAATTGCAAAAAATAACTTTGCTACAATTCCAGCTCTTTCTACTAAATAACCCATAAATAAAAATAGCGGGACCGCTGTAAGCACGTGATTGTCCATCACTGAATATGTATTTTGAACAACAAGATCAAAAATCCTATTATCAAATATGCTTTCCATTGTTTCTGGATTCCAATAAGCAAAATAACCAAACCCAACACCCATTGCTAAAAGCGTAAAAGCAATTGGGAATCCGAGTAAAACAAAGAACAAGAAAATGCACATCATAAATAGTGCTGTTTCTGGATTTGTCATTCCAAACATTTTATAATCCTTCTTTCTCTCTTGCTTCTCGCATTAATTTTTGTTCAGTCTCTAAAACATCATCTTGTCTTTCTGGCCACTCTCCAGTTTTAATTGCAATCACGCATCTCATAACTTCACTAATACCTTG
>JALRIQ010000128.1 GCA_023277325.1 Bacteroidia bacterium
ACTAAAAAAAAATAAAAAAAAATTACAACTACACTTGTACGAATAAAAAATAGTTGTATTTTTGCATCCGCATTTAAGCAGTAGGCCCGTTCGTCTATCGGTTAGGACGCCAGGTTTTCATCCTGGTAAGAGGGGTTCGATTCCCCTACGGGCTACAACAAACAAAAAAAGCTTCCAGATTGGAAGCTTTTTTTGTTTGAGTGCGGGGAAGGAGAGCGGAGTGCATGGTTATCCTCCCTGTCAGTCAATAGAAACCATTTCCTTCATTGTGTTTCAGTAGCACAAAATTTCTGTTTTAGAAATTGCCTTTCACGAATTGCATCGGGTGATTCAGAACCAACTAATACGATTCAAGCACCTTTGCTTAATACAAAAGCCGGCTCCAATGGAGTCGGCTTTTTTTGTTTCCCCCTTCGACAATCCATAAATCGAACTAATTTTGACCCATGCGTTTCCTCTACATTTTTGCATCTACCCTTTTATTGATCACGGCTTGTGGTAAAAATTCGGCCCGTATTCAAAATGGAGATCACCTCTTTCTTTATGCTACTGACGATTCTCTTTCACAGGCTATCAATACGGTAACGGAAAGTGAACCTGGTAGAAACTATACCCATCAAGGTTTGGTGCAAATTGAAGGCAAAGACACATTTGTGTGGCACTCTGCACCAGAAAAGGGAGTGGTAAAAGAAAGTCTTTCTGAATTTCAAAACACCCAGGACGGAGCATTAAGAGGTATGGATATCTTCCGCATGCCCGACAGCCTGCAAAAGCATCTTCCAACTATCTGGAAACGCGCAAATGTACTTTTGGGCAAACCCTATAACGCGACGTATATCATGGAAGATGACGGCTTCTACTGTTCCGAATTCATCTATGCGCTGTTCTCTACTTATGGCTTATTTACGCTTGAGCCAATGAACTTTAAAGACCCCAAAACAGGCACATATCCGAAGGCTTGGATTGACCATTATCAAAAATTAGATATTCAAATTCCAGAAGGTAAACCAGGGTGTAATCCGAATGGCATGTCAAGAAGTCCTATGCTTCAGAAAGTCAACTAATTCCATCCCAAATTTTCTTCAAAATTTTTGCTCCTGCATATTTGATTTGCTCAATTATCGATAATTCGCCAATTTTAGGCATTATTCATAAGTGATTGATTAATTTTTACTTATGAACCTACTAATTATCTTGGGAACAGTAGCCGCTTGTCTGTACGCCGCCTCCTTTTTACGGGCGCCACAACCCGCTCCTGATCTGGAAGTCAATCCGCTTTCAGATCCTAAAAAAAGCATTATTCCGACGAAAAGCCCAGCGTCTGTTGCGCCTATCGAGCTACGCGTGAGACACATTTCTGTTTCTGGACAACACATCAAACTTGAGGTGATTAACAACATGGATTCTGCTATTTGCTGCATCAAAGGGCACCTCATCTTTACCGACAAAAAAGGTAAACCTGTTAATGACCATCTTCAAACGCGTTCTTTTCAGCCTTTTTCGGCCTACACAACAAGCGGTCTTGTTGCACCATTAAGCAGAAAGACCATTACACTAGAAACAACAATACCGAGAGGGTGCAAACAGGTGCGGGCTGAACTAAAACAAGCCGCGCATGCCGACGGAACTTTGAAGCAATTCAGCGTAGCTAACACCTAACCATTCTTTGCATTGCCATACACTTCCAAAATATGTTTATTAGCAGCAGAACGTTCGCTATCTGCATATAACTGATTAACTAACTCTTCAGCGGCTTTTAACTCATCCGGTAGGTTCAAATCCCGGCCACTAAGACTTAAGCCATCAAGTTTTTCGAGAATAAAGGCTACATCAATTTTATCCACCCCCACGGCTGGCTGGTAACTGGTATCTTTATCCTCGTTTTCCGCACTCAATTCACTCAATAGTCCGGCACGGCATAACTCATTGCAAAACTCCTTCATCACCTTGTAAGGCAATTCAAGCTTTACACTCAATTCCTGAGCGCTATAGGCTGCTTCTCCATTTTCAAAACGCTCCGCACTCAAAGCCATCGTCGTAATCGCCAGAATTACCTTCTGCTTATTGCTGGGTGTAAAATGCAAACGTTCATCTACATGCAAATCAATATTCTGCAGCGAATAACTCACCTCTGCACCAATCAATACGATGATCCAACTTACCTGTAAGAAGGTGATAAATAGTGGGAAGAAGGCAAAACTACCATAGATGGCGTTCATGCGGCTCACTCCCACCTGAAATTCGAGATA
This sequence comes from Bacteroidia bacterium, assembly GCA_023277325.1. GTDB lineage: Bacteria > Bacteroidota > Bacteroidia > UBA8524 > UBA8524 > UBA8524. The sequence continues at coordinate 2,250 of JALRIQ010000128.1, forward strand.
GCCCCACTGGAACAGTTGAAAGCTAAAACCCGCCACGATACCTGCCACCAAAGCTGATTTCAGCTTCACCCTTGTATTTGGGATTATGACATAAAGCAGCATAAACAGCAAAGCATTGAGCACATAAGGGATAAGGTTGATGCTAAATATGATGATCTGCTTGAGAAAACCCAATTTGATCCATTGCTCCGCAAATTCTGTGATAAAACCAGAGATAAATATCGTCGCACTACCCGCTGCAATGATAAAAATCGGCGCCAATAAGAGGAGACTAAAATAGTCGGTGAATTTGCGCACCCAAGTACGGTGATTTGTAATTTGCCAGATGCTATTGAAACTAAATTCGATACTGCTAAGTACCTGAAGCACCGACCAGATTAATATCACAAAACCAAAACTGGCAACCAACCCCCCTTGCGTATTCGATAAGAGTCGATTCACAAAACTTAACAGCTGCTCCAGTAATTCAGGTTGTTCGCTGAAGGAACGAAAAAGCTCTTCGCGTAACCTATGTTCCAGTCCAAAACCCTTGGCAATACCAAAAACCATGGCCACCACAGGAACGATAGAAAGTAAGGTATAGAAGGTCAGGGCGCTTGCCTGAAGAATCAGTTTCTTCTCTCCGAAATCCTCTACGGCAAGTATGATGATCCGAATTAGTTTAACTAAATAGCGGTTGGTGCGGTTCAGGCGCGATTCATCAATCGTCCATACACCATGACTTAGAAACTTAAAAAGCTTGCTAATAAGAGCTTTCACGCCGCTAAGATACGTGTTAAAACTTCAACAAAGAATCGAGGGTCTCTGCGAAATCTTCTACAGGCAAAAAGGCCTTTTCCAGACTGATGGCAAAAGGAACCGGAGTATCAAGACTTCCTACCCTTTTGACCGGTGCATCCAGGTATTGAAAGCCATGCTCCGAAATATAGGCAGCGATTTCCGCTCCAATTCCACCTGTTAATGAATCTTCATGCAATACCAATACCCGTCCTGTCTTTTTCACCGATTCCATCACGGTTTCTTTGTCCCAAGGAAGTAAGGTTCTCAAATCAATGATATCCGCTGAAATTCCTTCACGCGAACATAAATCCATGGCCCAGTGAACACCCATTCCATAGGTTACGATACTCACATCATCGCCTTCCATGGCCATGCACGCTTTACCAATTGGAGTGGTATAATAGCTGTCCGGAACTTGCCCTTCTAAGGAACGGTATAGCGCCTTATGCTCGAAAAACAATACCGGATTTGGGTCTTCAAAAGATGCACAAAGTAATCCCTTCGCGTCTTCCGGGGTCGCAGGATATACCACCTTCAAACCTGGGGTATGGAAGAACCATGCTTCATTACTTTGGCTATGGAAAGGACCAGCACCCACGCCTGCACCTGTTGGCATGCGCACCACCACATCGGCATTTTGTCCCCAGCGGTAATGCGATTTCGCCAAATTATTGACAATCTGATTGAAGCCACAGCTTACAAAATCGGCAAACTGCATCTCCACCATGGCTTTATGTCCTTTTATGGATAATCCATAAGCGGCACCTAAAATCGCTGATTCACAGAGTGGTGTATTTCTTACCCGATCGCGTCCAAACTGCTCTACAAATCCTTGGGTGATTTTAAAAACTCCGCCATAATCGCCAATATCCTGACCCATCAATACCAATTGAGGAAAACGTTCCATG
>JALRIQ010000129.1 GCA_023277325.1 Bacteroidia bacterium
TTGCGTATCTGTGCAGAAGACCCTGCCAATAATTTCCTACCGGAAGTAGGTAAGTTGGAAACCTACCGCACGCCAATGGGAACGGGCGTTCGTGTCGACGACGGCTTTGAAGAAGGCATGGATATTCCGATTTACTACGACAACATGATAGCGAAGTTGATCGTTCATGCTGCTGATCGCACGACAGCCATTGAGCGCATGAAACGGGCAATTTCCGAATATGAAATCAGTGGAATCACGACCACCCTCGAATTTGGGGAATGGGTGATGAATCATCCGCTATTCCAAAGCGGCGACTTCGATACCAAGTTTATCGACAAACAGTTTTCAGCCGATTCTTTGAAGAAAGAAGACGAAAGCGAAGCTTTGGCAGCAGCACTTGCAGCTACTTTATTCCATCAGGATAAAAAGCCTGCAACTGCCCAAGCCGCTGAAGGGGAAAGCGAAAGCAATTGGCGCCGCAATAGAACGAATTTGCGCTAAGGTTGAGCCCTGATAAAGCTCGAATCACTTAAACTCATTAAAAAGGCCTTCAGGGCCTTTTTTTGTTGGGGGTCTACCTGGGAATAATCCTGGCTCTTCAATAGACTATCCGCCAAAGGATTGGCCGTATGATCCCTGAAATAATGAGCGAAGACATCATCCAATGTAGCAAAACGACCATCGTGCATATAAGGAGCCGTGAATGCGAGGTTACGTAAGGAAGGCGTTTTAAACCTTCCTAAATCTACAGAATCATTGGTGATGCGGTACCTCCCAAAATGCGTCAGCTCATGACTTCTATCTTTAATGGCTGTGTCAATACCATTGGCGTGATAGGACAAATCAGTAAACAGACCGGGAATATGACAAGCGGCGCAGTATTGCACAAATACCTTCTCTCCTTCCAGCACTTCGCCTTCAGCAGGAAGATTCTTTGCCACACGCTGATCATAGGGCGAATTAAAACTCAGCAGGGTGCGTTCATACTGGGCCAATGCTCGAACAAGCCTTTGGGTAGTAATAGAATCTGTTCCCCAGACTTCTTTGAACAAGGCAGGGTATTCGTCATCTGCCTGAAGTTTATGCACTAAATCTTGAAGGTCCATCCCCATTTCATCGGGATGCGTCAGCGGACCAAACGCCTGGGCTTCGATATTTTTTGAGCCGCCATCCCAAAACAAACCTTCGTGCCAAGCCAGATTAAACAAAGACGGTGAATGCCGCACAAGGGGATTCCCACTGACGCCCATAGTAGTTAAAGCTACTCCATCGCTGAATGCTTTATCGGTATGATGACAGCTAGCGCAGGATACGGCATTGTTGGCGGAAAGCCTGGGATCAAAGAAGAGCTTTTTACCAAGCGTTACTCCTTTTTCGGTGGCCAGATTATGCGCAGGCTGGGGTACTTCACCAACAGGCGTTATTGGAAATACATAGGGAGCATTGGCATTTTCCTGGCCACAGCTCCCTAGTATCCCGATGAATAGCATCCAGGCATAGCCCATGAAGTGAAGGTATTATTTTTTCATGAAATGGTGAAGCTCAAAAGCTCCAGAATAATTCTCAGCTGCCTTTGCCGTCTGATCAGCAGGACCAACTTTCAAGATTGGGTTCGCTTTTAAATCCATGGCATTGGGTTCACCAAAAATATTTAATGCACGGTAAGCGATATGCGACTCATATTCGGCACCTGCTTCAAGGTCCACAGTCATAGGAAAATCGAGGGTCAGGGTCTTGTAATTCGCATTCATACCCAGGTGGTACATATAAGGTTGAAAGGACATGGAATCGGAATTATAGAAGGTTCCTTCATTCTTCATAAAGATATAGCCCGTATTCCAATTCCAGCTCATCCCGAGTGTTGCATCCAACTC
>JALRIQ010000130.1 GCA_023277325.1 Bacteroidia bacterium
GTGTGCTCTTCCGATCTACAGAATTTGCGCAGGCCATCATCAATAACCTGGGCAAACAACCTCAGGAGTCTGAGCCAAGAAAAGCAGTTACTGGAAAAACATGGACCAAACCTACTCTCCCTGCTGAGCGTAAAATGATGCTTAGCCCAAGAACGGCTAAAGAAACTTTGGTAGGTAGCGACTTATTCATCGACTCAGCCAAATCTGCTGATGAAGTAGGCACGATCTTAGAAAACATTTTACCTGAAGGCTTTAAACTTGTGATGATCTCGAACAGAGGAACCCAAGTATGGCCAACTGGCTCTATCCTTACTGAATGTGTTAACCACCACCGCTGCCGTGTTGTTGCAAGCGATGAAAACGCAGAAGTAAATCAGGATCAAATCTGGGAGATGATTCAAAAAGTTTCTTCTGAACTCTTTGTTACTTCCATGGAAATGTTGAGGAATTTCGGAGAAAAGCAAGGATATTCGCTGGCACAAGGCCAGTAATTTGTCCGAAACTTCTCCTAATACCGAAGCACCTAAACAGTTTCGCATTCGGAATGTCATCATTCCGATCGTGCTCGGACTTGCCGTTACCGTATTCATGGTATACCGGGAGTTTGACTCCACCGCATACAATGCCATAGACTGGTCATTGCGTGCATTCTTCTGGCTTTTCATGTGTTTGGTAATGATGGCCATCCGCGATATCGGCTACATGATTCGCATTCGCATCCTTACCGATAAAAAACTAAGCTGGCGCAAAGCGTTTGATGTGATCATGCTTTGGGAATTCGCCTCTGCCCTTTCTCCTTCTGTTGTGGGTGGTTCAGGTGTAGCCATGTTCATCCTGAATCAGGAAAAAATTCCATTGGGCAAAAGCACGGCAATTGTTTTGGTAACTGCCCTTCTCGATGAGTTGTTCTATATTATCATGGTGCCTATCTGCATCGTGCTGGCGGGATGGAGCAATTTATTTCCCATTGAATTAGAGAAAAACCTCTTCGGCGTGGCATTGGGAATAAAAGGACTGTTTTTCGCTGGCTATGGATTTATCTTTCTGCTTACATCCATCATCATGGTTTCGGTATTCTTTAACCCTCGAGGCTTCCGAAATTTTTTAATTCGTATTTTTAGCTTACCCATCATTCGCCGTTTTCGTCGCAGAGCAGCGGCTGTGGGTGAAGAAGTGGTGGTTACCTCTGAGGAATTGAAAGGCAAAAACCTTCAGTATTGGCTCAAATGTTTTGGGGCGACCTTCCTTTCCTGGACTGCCCGCTTTTTGGTGATCAACTGTTTGATTCTGGCCTTTATCGCTTCGGCGGATCATTTCATTATCTATGCCCGCCAAATGGTGATGTGGGTCATCATGCTGATCAGTCCAACTCCTGGAAGCAGTGGTATTGCAGAAATTGTTTTTGAAGGTTTCCTGAAAGAATATACCCTTCCCAATCTGGCTGCCTTCCAAGCTTTTCTCTGGCGCCTCTTGAGTTATTATCCTTATCTTTTCATAGGCATCATTGTATTTCCACGTTGGTTGCGTCGTGTGCGCCAAAAGGGAAATATTGAGGCTTAATATTTGCTTTATTTCAGTGTATGAAATTTTTCAAGAACGGACTCCTCTTCCTGAGTGGCGGAATCATGGCCACCTTTATCTTTATTTCCATAGCTGGAAAAAAAGAGAAACATAGCGTCATTATCAATCACCCGAACGGCAGCTTGGTGGTTCCTAAAATCCCAAGCGATCTCAATTTTGCCGGAGAACCTGCCAAACTCAGCGACACTGAGGTGAGAGAACGTTTCGACCGCGAATTATTGGTGAATACCTTCTGGCATAGCAATACGATACTAATGCTAAAAAGAGCCAATAAGTACTTTCCCATTACTGAACCCATTCTCGAAAAAAATGGCGTTCCTGATGATTTTAAATTTCTCTGCATGATTGAAAGCGGATTAACCAATGCGGTTTCTCCAGCAAATGCAGCAGGTTTCTGGCAATTTCTTGCTTCAACGGGGAAACGTTATGGATTGGAAGTGAACAGTGAGATCGATGAGCGTTATGATTTGGTAAAATCGACTGAAGCCGCCTGCAAATATTTAAAAGACAATAAAGAAAAACTGGGCAATTGGACCTTGGCCGCTGCCGCCTATAATATGGGTGAGAACGGTGTGCTGCGCCAGTTAAAAAGTCAGGGAGTTGATTCCTACTACGACCTATATTTAAACAGTGAGACTTCCCGCTACCTCTTCCGCATACTTGCTGCTAAGGAGATTTATACCCGTCAGAAAGAATATGGTTTTGTGCTTGCCGAGGAGTCTTTGTATAGCTCCATTCCCACGCGCAGTATTGAAATAGACAGTACCATTCCTAACTGGCCAGAGTTTGCCCTTTCTCAGGGAACTAACTACAAATACCTCAAAAGCCTAAATCCCTGGATTCAAAAGCGCGAGCTCAACAATAAAACGAAAAAGACCTATTCGGTTTTATTGCCAAAAAGCAGCAAGCCTGTTAAGGAGAAACCGGTACTGGAAGAAGGTGATCAGGACGAGTAATAGACTCATTTGAGTTTTACCCCATCTACCCATAGGCCTTGCGGAAGTATTCCCAGCAGTTCGTCTAAGCCATCCTTTTCAAGGTCTTGTTGGTAGATTACAAAATCTGCAGCAAGTCCGACTGCCAATTTTCCGTATAGATGATCTGTTTTTCCGGCATACGCGGCCCATTCGGTCATGCCTTTTAAAGCTTGAATCCGAGTTAATGCTTCATGTACTTCAAAGCCTCCTGCTGGCTCTTGCTTTTCATTCACGCGGAAAACGGCCGAGATAAAGGTTTGTATTGGATTGATATTTTCTACCGGGGCATCGGTTCCCAAGGGCATAATACCCACTTGCTCCAAAAGAGATTTGTAGGCATAAGCACCACGCATGCGCCCTTCACAAAGTCGGTCTTGCGCCCAGGGCATATCGGAAGTCGCATGGGTAGGTTGAACGGAGGGAAGAATGGAGTTATCGCCAAAAAATTGCAGGTCGGCTAAATCAATAACCTGGGCATGTTCAATGCGCCAGCGTTTATCGTTTTTGCCTTTGAGGTATTTGGCATATGTTTCCAAAATCAAGCGGTTGGCTGAATCGCCGATACAGTGTGTATTGGCCTGAAATCCCAGCGCATCAATTTTGGCGCAAATTGAATCAAAATAAACCGGATCATGAATAGCCAATCCTCTTCCATTATGATCGCAATAAGGAACTTTTAAAAGAGCACCCCGAGAACCCAATGCACCATCTGCATATAATTTAAAGGAGGCCACCTTAAGCTGAGGTGTTTCATAAATTCCCTGCTCCTTCGCGAATTGAAATTCTTTTTCATTTGGGTTTAGCATGGCCACAAACTTCATCTTCAGGCTCCCCTCCTTTTGCATGCTGTCTAAAAGCATGATAAGTTCCAAGGGCAATCCTGCTTCCGTAATCGCGGCTACGCCATTATCCAAGAATAAGTCTTGTGCCGCCAAGAGGGCCTCACGCCATTCTTTATAACTCGGTTCCGGAAGTATCTCCTTGGCTTTATCTGCCGCTGCATCAATAAGCACGCCCGTGAGCATTGTGTCGTTGCGCAACAGGGCCCCACCATCAATCTGTATTTCCGTTGTATAATCGAGTAGTTCTAAAACATTGCCGCTCACTAAAGCAGCATGTCCGTCTACCCTGGAAAGGAAAAAGTTATGTTCCGGGTACAGGGAGTCGAGTTGAAACCGCGATGGATAAACACCACCCCAAAGGTTCTGGTCCCATCCTCTGCCGATAATCCATTTCTTATCTGGATTCGCCTGGATATAGTTGCTGATTTCCTGAAGACAATCCTCCCAGGAGTTTAGACCACGAAGTTGAACCTCGCGCAAACCCTTACCAGTTGAAGCAAAATGAGCGTGGGCATCATGCCATGCCGGATACAAATGCTTACCCTGAAGATTGATTTCCTGTTTTGCCCTATAAAGCGACCTTAACGAATCTTCCGAACCGATGGCTAAAATCTTCCCATCCTGAACAAGCAGGCATTGATTATTGGAAGCGGAGGAATCTAAGGTATGGATGGAACCGCCGTAAAAAAGTAAATCCACCTCTTGAGTGGATTGACATGCAATAAAAAACGGCAGGGCCGAACATAAGAATAGAAATACGCGAGACATAAGCCAAAGATAGGCTTCTCAGCTTTTCCTTAAAACTGAACCTTTATCAAATAAACAGATGGAAATCGGAGTTTGATCCGGATTTCGCGGGTTTTCTGAAAAGGGAAGAGAATATTTTGCTAAAAAACTTTTTCATACCTACATATTAGAACCAAAAAGTTGGCCAATAGTTGCTTCAAAGCGGTAATATTTTTAAAAAATTTCTACCTCCGTCTAAACTAATCTAAGCAGGTATGATATCCGATTGCATCATGTTCAAACGACGATACAACCCTTTCTCATTGGTAATCAGCTCTTCATGTGTTCCACTTTCCCGAATTTCACCTTCCTGAAGCACCAAAATACGATCGGCATTGCGGATTGTGCTTAATCGGTGTGCTATAACCAGCGACGTTCTTCCCCTCATTAATTTTTCAAGTGCCTCTTGCACCAGTGCCTCAGCTTGAGAATCGAGAGAGGAGGTCGCTTCATCCAAAATGAGAATTGCAGGATTTTTCAAAATCGCACGCGCAATAGCTATTCTTTGTCTTTGTCCGCCTGAAAGTTTTATACCGCGGTCTCCAACAATGGCATTCAGTCCTTCAGGAAATTGAGAGATAAACTCCCAGGCATTGGCCATCTTCGCCGCTTCTATCACTTCCTCTTCGGTAGCCTCTGGTTTTCCATAGAGAATATTTTCCCGTATACTTCCTCCGAATAAGACGACATCCTGAGGCACAATAGCCATCTGACTTCTAAGCTGTGTAAGCTGATACTCGTTTACTGATTTACCATCAACCAAAATTCTGCCTTCTTGCGGGTCATAAAAGCGCAGTAATAAAGACGCGATGGTAGTTTTTCCGGAACCACTTTGCCCAACCAAAGCGATTTTCTCTCCTGCATTAGCAGAGAAGCTGACTCCTTTTAAAACTGGAGTTTCCAAACGTGATGGATAGGCGAAGTGAATATTCTCAAAAGCAAATGACCCATTAATGCGCGGGTATGAATTACGTGTATCGGCATCCATATCCACCGCCTCAGCGGGTTCATTCAAAAGCTCTAAAACTCGATCGGTGGCTCCCAAGGTTTTCTGAATTTGGTTATACTGTTCAGCAATACCACCAATTGAACCCCCAACAAAAACGGTGTAAAGCATAAATTGAACAAGGTCGCCATATTCCATCAAGCCTTGTTGTTTTAAGTAAGCCCCATAAAAGATCAATCCGACGATACCTCCAAACAGACCGAAAATAATAAAGGAGGCAAATGCCGCTCTTAGGCGACCAACCTGCACCGCTTGACGACGCACCTTTGCTGTTGAACTTCCGTAGCGGAAAATTTCGAAATACTCATTAGCAAAGGCTTTCACATTATGAATCCCCTGAAGTGTTTCATCGACGATGGTATTGCTTTCGGCCACCTGATCTTGGACACCACGTGATTTCTTGCGAACAAAATAGCCAAAGATTACTGTAAGAACTGCCAGGGGTGGAATAATCAATAACATGGCAAACGCCAACTTGATTGAGGTGAGGAAGAGCAAAACGATTCCTCCAACGATTATGATAAACTGGCGCAGGAATTCAGCAATATTAGTAGTGAACGTATCTTGAATTTGCGAGATATCTGCAGAGATCCTGCTGCTCAGTTCTCCAGCACGGCGCTGGGTAATATAAGACATAGATAAGCGCACCAGATTTGAATAAGTGGCTTTTCTTACCCCTTCCAGCATACATTCGGTTACATCAACAAAAAGATAGATGCGGAAATAAGAAAATACCGTTTGAGCGGTGAATACGCCTAGAAGTACCCAACCCCATTGCATAAGCTGCTCCCAATCTGCCTCCGCCGCCTTGAGCAATTCACCGATAAGTCGCGGAAATGCGAGGGCGGTGGCTCCTGTTCCAACCAAAAAAAGCATTCCCAAGTAAAACTTCCATTTATTCGGACCAATAAAAGAAAACAACTGCAAACTCTTTTTTATTGACTCCCTGCTCAGTTTTACCCGAGGCATATCCATTCTTTCTTTACTATCTGTGCGTGCCATAATTATTACCTGCCATTGGCGTAACGAATATTAAACCAAAATCTGTGGGTCGGAAATTTTGTCTTTAAAAAACCCTCTTTTGGTAGGTATGATGAAAATACGCCCCAAAGCAACCTACTCCCCCTGTCACATTGCTGAACAAAGAAGATGGCTGGACGAATGGATTTCCATTAACTGCCTCCTCGGTACTCAGGTGATAGCGGAAATAATTTACATCGCAGGTAACCAGTCGAGTCGTAATGGTACGGGATGAAACGTCTCCAGGAATTGTAAAATAAGAGCCAATTCCAGTTTGAATGCGCTGACCGTCTCTTCCAATATCATTGTAATAATTGGTAGTAAAAAAGAAGCTGGTTCCTTCTGCACCGCCATTGGCTAGGCTATCTATATTCTCGGCCATTATCCGGTAATAATTGGCTTCTCCGGGAATATCGTTCCAGTCAAATGATAGCTGATACGTGCTATCAGAGCCGTTGCTACCCACGCCGTATATAATCAAGAAGGTGTCGACATAGTTCTTAGGCACGGTGCAAGAAGCAGACACACTAGGAAGCTGTGGCGAAGATGCCCATATATAATAACTTGAACCAGCACTAACCTGAAGACTCGCACTGGTATCCACATAGAACTTTTCTCCTGATTTCGCAGTTAGGCGGACTGTATCGAAACCATTACTCATAAACATATCTGCATCCAAAATGAGCAGCGGAAGCCGAAAAGTGGCTTGAGAAAAAAGTGGCTCCACACGTTGCAGGTAAACTTGAATGGGTTGTCCGGGTGAAAGAAAGCAGGTAAGGCCCATTTTCGGATCGGTTTTAGGCAATGGAATTTCCGCATCGCGCTCGCAAGCCATCCAAAATAAAGAGCAGAGTATGTATATCCAGCAGTTCTTCATATTAAAATTCAAAGGAATAAGAGATGGATGGAAGTACTGGGAATAATGACATCTGCTTCAAATTTGTTTTCCCATCCGTATCGGTAGCTATATAATAGAAATAGGGGTTCCTGCGGTTATAGGCATTATAAAGGCTCAACTCCCAGGTACGTTTCCAATATTTCTTCTGTTTATGAAATTGAATTCCCAAATCCATACGATGGTAAGGACTCATGCGATATTGATTTCTGAGTCCGTATTCTGTAACTGTTTCACCTGGAGGCCCCAAATTAAAATCAGGATTCGCTGGATCATTGACAACCGCATAAAAGCGCGACTCAGGAAGAGTGATGGCATTCCCGGTTCCGTAAACCCAGGTACCAGAAAGGGTGATGGTTTCGGATAGCCGGTAAGTTGCAACGACAGAAATATCATGCCT
>JALRIQ010000131.1 GCA_023277325.1 Bacteroidia bacterium
CCGTATCGAGACTAAATCCTGATGCGTTGGCGATACCATTTTCCATCAAAGGCTGAGGGAAGGTATCCTGAGCCGGCAAATCCTGAATTGGGAAATCTTTAAGTCGGGTCCAAGCCAGTGTTGAGGTATCGAATTCCCAGAAATCCTTCAATAAACGAACATGCCAGAAAGGCAAGGTATCGTAGAAATGAGGCATTCCCAATGTATCGTAGAATTTATTGCGGTAAGCGGTATCGTTATAGCCAACCGAATCATAACCTAATCCATAGTAACCTTTACCAGTAGACGTGGAGCCAAAAGCTACCGCACCCATACGTAAGTCACCAGGAAATGGCGTCGTTTTCGACCAGGTATTGGTGGCATGCGTATAAACCCATACATGACGTGTTCTTCGTTTGTGTGCACCGAAGTACTCAGAGGTATCACCACCTACAAGGTAGGTTTTACCGCCCACGGTAAAAGAAGCAGTCCCAACAAGACCGGTGTCAATATCAGCCATACTCACATTGTTCCAGCGGTTTGGCAAACCAGGAACTTGAGCGTCAGACTTCGAAAAACCTGCAAAAATGCCCAGAAGCAGAAGCAAAAAAGGTAAGACTCTTTTCATACAGTTGTTAAATGTCTCTAACGGTTAAACCACAAAAATAGGATTCTTGGTGTATTAACAATGGAAAACTATCGAAAACACCTATCCTTTTGTACAGATGCGAAAATGGAGGAGAAAGTTGCAAAAAAAATCGGGCTGGTTGAAAAATTCCTGAATACAGGATTTGACTTAGGTTTTGTTTCAAGGATCCACCGGTCGTATGACTCATTCCACTTGCGCGAAACTACATTGGCCTGCTTTAGGAAAAACGTTCAGTCGGTATGGTCAAAATGTTGAATTTTTCAATTGGTCCAGCCCGACTGCAAAAGTAGCAGGAACTTTCAACTATTAACATGTGATTGAGAAATTCTCTGTTCTACCGATTGACAAGTCGCTGAGCCGACTAGTCGATAAATATTTCATGCGGGGCTCGCCTTTCGCAGATGCAATCCTTATTTTAGCGGCAAATTGTATTTCATGAATAGAAACAACTATATCGAAGCGAATAAAGACCGCTTTTTGAATGAATTGATTGAATTGCTTAAAATCCCTTCTGTGAGCGCTGATTCCAGCTTTGCGAAGGATACCTTGAAGGCTGCTGACTATGTAAAGGAGGCGCTAATTAAAGCAGGTGTTGATCTTGCTGAGGTAATTCCTACCAAAGGATACCCAGTAGTATATGCCGAAAAAATGGTGGATGCCAGCTTGCCTACCATCTTGGTCTATGGTCACTACGATGTGCAGCCAGCAACGCCCTATGAATTATGGACAACTCCACCATTCGAGCCGGCAATTCGCGACGGAAAAATTTATGCCCGAGGTGCTTGCGACGACAAAGGACAAATGTATATGCACGTGAAGGCGTTTGAAGCCATGGTGCAATCAGACACATTGGCCTGTAATGTGAAATTCATGATTGAAGGGGAAGAGGAAGTAGGTTCTTCTAACCTCGGACCTTTCTGCATTGAGAACCGCGAACGTTTGAAGGCAGATGTGGTATTGATTTCAGATACCTCGATGATTGCTAATGATACCCCATCTATTGATGTTGGCTTACGCGGATTGAGCTATGTAGAAGTTGAAGTAACCGGCCCGAACCGTGATCTTCACTCCGGTGTTTATGGCGGAGCAGTGGCCAACCCAATCAATATTTTGGCGGAAATGATTGCCTCCTTGCACGACGAGAACAAGCATATCACCGTAGAAGGGTTTTATGATAATGTACTCGAAACCTCTCAGGAAGACCGTGATGCCATGGCCAAAACGCCATTTGATCTCGACGAGTTTAAAAAGGACCTTGGTATCAATGAGGTGTGGGGAGAAAAAGGATTCAGCACCATGGAGCGTACTGGAATTCGTCCAACACTTGATGTAAACGGTATCTGGGGTGGTTATATAGGAGAGGGAGCGAAGACCGTTCTTCCTTCAAAAGCTTATGCGAAAATCTCCATGCGTTTGGTTCCAAATCAAACGGGTGAAGAAATCACAGAGAAATTCATGAAGCATTTCGAAAAGATTGCCCCTGCTGGCGTTACCGTAAAGGTTACGCCACATCATGGAGGAAATCCTGTGCTTACGCCAACTGATTCTGTTGAGTTCCGGGCAGCAGCCAAAGCGATGGAAACTACCTTCGGCAAAACGCCAATTCCAACACGTGGTGGAGGAAGTATTCCGATTGTAGCCTTGTTCGAAAAAGAATTGGGATTGAAATCCGTATTGTTTGGATTTGGTTTGGATTCAGATGCCCTGCATTCGCCAAACGAACATTATGGTCTCTTTAATTTCTATAAAGGGATTGAAACCATTCCTTATTTCTTCCAATACTATGCAGAAATGAAAAAGGCTTAGAGGCAGAAAACCTTCTGCCGAAATTGCCCCATTTATAAAGTCCAAACAGGGATGCAGCAATGTATCCCTGTTTCTGTTTTAGGTAGTCTCATCTTGCGAAAGGTCGCCATCCATAAAATCATTATCAGCCTTTGAAACATCTTTTTCCTTGGGCTTAATCGACCTGAGTTGAAAGGCGACATAAATTTGGAAAACGGCAAAAACCAGACTTAAGATTCCGATAAGTTGGTAGCTCAGACTTTTGGCATCATCCATAAATAAGAATAAGTAGCCCCCTAGAATTAGAAAGCTGATTCCAGCGGCCGTCATGCTGGCCCTAAAAGGTTTTTTCACCCCAAAATGAAAAAGCAAACTCAAGCCCATACCCGCAGCCCAAGTTGCCAGAATGGCGGTATAGATTTTTAGACTGGTGTCGGGGGCGTAGAGTATAAGTCCGCACAAGGCCAGATCGAAAAGACTGATCAATATTACCCCAATCCAGGAGGAATTCCAGCCTTGCCTTTTGATTTTGAACCAGGCGACCAATCCTTGAATACAGCCTGCAGAAAGCAGAAGAATGGCCAAAATAAAAAGGCGGTTGTCCAAAGAGCCTCCTTGATGAATCAGAAAAACTGCACTCGATGCCATAAAAAGCAGTCCATGAATGAAAACAAAAGTCCAAAGGCATTGTAATACTTGCATACGGGAAGGTAGGAAAAATTTAATGCATTATTTCTGGCCGGGTATTCGCAATCCTATAATTTCAATCATACATTTGACTCAGTGAGTAAGAAACAGAAATTTACGGGAAGCAATCCCGATATAGAAAGAGAGATTCTGGCCTTGTTTAAGGCGAATCCTACCTCTTTATTGAACTACAAACAAGTTGCCGCTCGCATCAATTATCAAGGCGACCGCAACGATATCATTGCTGCCTTAATGCAACTCAGCAAGGCAGAGAAAATTGAAGAACTCGACCGAGGGAAATACCATTATGTGCATCAGCTTTCGCAAGTGGAAGGGAAGATGGATATCACCGCACGTGGCGCAGGATTCCTAGTTACGGATGAAGAAGGAGAGGACGATATCTTTATTGCACCTTCCGACCTAAACGGAGCGTTTCATGGGGATACCGTTCTTGTTGAGCTTTATGCACGCCGCAAAAACAAAAAGTTGGAAGGCCGCGTAGTGGAAATCATCAAAAGAGCCAAAATACTTTTTGTGGGTACCCTGCAGCGTAACCGCGATGTGTCATTTGTTTTGCCCGACGACAAACATATGTACACGGATATTTTTATTCCCAAAGAACATGTGCAAGGGGCGATGGACGGTGAAAAAGTGCTGGTAGAAATCACCGATTGGCCGGATGATGCCAAGAACCCATTTGGGAAGATAACCCAAGTTTTGGGCGAACCAGGGGAGCATAATACTGAGATGCACGCGATTGTGGCTGAGTTCGGTTTTCCATTGGCATTTCCTCAGGCCGTGCTGAATCAGGCAGAGGCCATTCCTACGGAAATATCCCAGGAAGAAATTGCCAAGCGTCGCGATATGCGGGGAACAACCACCTTCACTATCGACCCGGCAGATGCCAAGGATTTCGACGATGCCATTTCCTTTAAAGTCTTGAGCAAAGGACGTTATGAAGTGGGTGTTCATATTGCCGATGTATCGCATTATGTGCGTCCAGGTACTTTATTGGATGATGATGCCTTTGAGCGTGCTACCTCAGTTTACCTGGTAGATAGAACCATTCCGATGCTTCCGGAAAAGCTCAGTAATGGGGTGTGTTCCCTTCGGCCGAAAGAAGAAAAACTCACCTTCTCAGCCATATTTGAGCTGGATAGCAATGGAACGGTGCATGATCAATGGTTCGGTAAAACGGTAATTTATTCCGACCGCCGATTCACGTATGAAGAAGCCCAGGAAATCATAGAAAATGAAAAAGGGGAGTATGCAGAAGAATTGCTCACCCTGAATTCCATCGCCAAACAATTAAAAGAAGACCGCTTTAAAAAGGGAGCGATATCCTTTGAAACTGAAGAGGTGAAGTTCCGATTGGATGAAGAAGGACGTCCGATAGAGCTGTATAAAAAGGAACGCAAAGACGCACATAAATTGGTAGAGGAGTACATGCTCCTAGCCAATAAAAAAGTAGCCGAATTTGCTACGCCTAAAAAATCAGGAGATGGCGCTGCTTTCGATGCGAAATCGGATCAACCTTTTGTTTATCGCGTGCATGATAGTCCGAACGGCGAAAAACTCGCCGAATTTTCTCTCTTCATCAAACGCTTTGGCTACCAGATCAAATTTGGGGATGAAGACCAAATTGCGGGTTCCTTCAATCGCTTATTGCATGAAGTAGAAGGAAAACCTGAACAGAATATCTTGCAATCGATGGCAATTCGTACCATGGCGAAGGCCTTATATACCACAAAAAAATCCGGCCATTACGGATTGGCCTTTGAACATTATTCGCATTTTACTTCGCCCATTCGTCGGTACCCAGATTTGATGGCGCACCGTCTTATGGAGATCTATCTGAACAAGCAGAAGCTACCAAAAGGCATGGACCGTAGCATCCTGGAAAAGCAGTGCAAGCACAGTTCCGAAATGGAATCCAAAGCAGCGGAAGCAGAACGGGCTTCAGTAAAATACAAACAAGCGGAATACCTGCGCCAATATGTGGGACGTGCATTTGATGGAATTATATCGGGTGTTACCGATTGGGGTATATATGTAGAACTTACCGAAAACAAATGCGAAGGCATGATTCGTTTGAACGCCCTTTTTGATGATTTTTATGAATACGATGAAAAGCAGAAGGCGGTAATTGGCAAGCGCAGTAAAAAGCGCTATATGATTGGTGATCCGATTCGCGTGACCGTGAAAAAAACAGACCCAATCAAAAGAACGATTGATTTTAATATTGTTGCAGGAGCAAAACGTTTTTAAGAGAACATGGAAAAATTGAGTCGCTATCAACAGCTAATTGATGCCCGAATAGAACGCACCCTTTTCGAAGGAAAACCAGCAAGTTTATATGATCCTTTAAATTATTTGATGGGCCTTGGTGGCAAACGTTTACGCCCAATGCTTACTTTGATTGCCTGCGATATGATGCACGGTGATATCAATAAGGCATTACCTCCAGCGCTCGGATTAGAGGTTTTTCATAATTATACGCTCATGCATGATGATATCATGGACCAGGCTCCGCTGAGAAGAGGACAGGCTACAGTGCATGAGAAATGGAATACGCCTACTGCTATTCTGGCTGGTGACCTGATGCTTGTGAAAGCCTATGAGTCGCTCATGAAGAGCGAGGGGATTGCACGTATTAAGATTTTGGAGCTTTTTAATAAAACAGCGACGGAGATTTGTGAAGGGCAGCAGTTCGATATGGAATTTGAGTCGATGGATGAGGTGGCCGTAGAAGATTACCTCAAAATGATAGAACTTAAAACAGCAGTTCTTCTTGGCTGTTCGCTGAAGGTGGGAGCGCTTGTAGCAGAAGCACCTGAGAGTGATGCAGACCTTTTGTATGATTTTGGTATCTATACAGGGATAGGCTTTCAATTGATGGACGATATTCTGGATGTTTTTGGTGATACGGAGAAAGTAGGAAAGCAGGTTGCGGGGGATATCATTTCCGATAAAAAGACATTCTTGCTGCTTGAGGCATTCCGCCTGGCCAATGATGCGCAAAGAGCTGAGCTCAATAAGTGGATTGGAAACCCGAAGGCAGAGCCAAGTGAGAAAGTAACTGCGGTGAAGGCGATTTATGATGAATTGGGAATCCAGGACATTGCGCGCGCCAAAGCAGACGAATATTTCAAAAAGGCCGATCGTTTATTGGAAGCGGTGAATGTCGAAGAGGCAAGGAAAAAGAACCTCCGCGACTATGCCGTGTTTTTGAAAAACAGAATTTCATGAGAAAAGGATTTTTTGCGACTTTACTTCTTATTTACTCCTT
>JALRIQ010000132.1 GCA_023277325.1 Bacteroidia bacterium
AATTGTAGTTGTTCGGATAGGCGAAAAAGCTATTCTCCTCAGCAAAGACATAAGCCGAGCTCACGTGCAATTTTGGCAAGAACCCTTCTTCTGGCTTTTTGATTTCAAACACGGATTTGCGGTCATAGCTGAGGTTCTTTCCTTGCTTATAGCGCAAGTTGGTATTGGTGTTTTTATCTCCAACAATTTTAATCGGATCCTTCACCCGCACCGAACCATGGTCGGTAGAGATGATCAACTTCAATTTTTTATCGCTGATTCGTTTCAATGCTTCCAAAAGCGGAGAATGCTCGAACCAGGATAGCGTTACCGAACGGTAGGCTGCCTCATCTTCTGACAATTCGCGCATCAAAGAAACATCCGTACGGGCGTGTGAAAGTGCATCAACGAAATTGTAGACAATCACACTCAGGTCATTATTGAGCATGTTCGGAATGGTATCCACCAAACTTTTTCCTCCATCCAAATTGGTGATTTTGGTATAGCTCAGTTTTGTTCCTTTACGCACCCTGTTTAATTGATCAATCAAAAAGTCTTCTTCGAAATTGTTCTTTCCTCCTTCGTCTTCGTCGTTGCTCCACATTTTCGGGAAACGTTTTTCGATTTCTGAAGGCATCAATCCAGAGAAAATTGCGTTTCGGCAATATTGGGTTGTAGTAGGAAGTATGCTCATGTACAAATCATCCTCTTCCATCGTAAAGTATTCCGCCAATACCGGCTGAATCACTTTCCACTGGTCATAGCGCAGGTTATCGATCAACAAGAAGATGACTGGCGTTTCTCCATCAACATGAGGAATTACCTTGCGTCGCATGAGCTCATTACTCATCATGGGTGCCTTAGGATTTCGATTATTCACAAAATCCAGGTAGTTCTTGCGAACGAAAGTCGACCAATTGTTATTGGCTTCTTCTTTCTGCGCATTTAATACCTCATCCATACCACTGTCTTTGGAAGCGCGCAGCTCCAAATCCCAGTAAACGAGTTTTCTATACACCGCTTTCCATGCTTCAAAATCCAATTCGTCCATGAAGGTCATGGAGATATTGCGGAAATCTTGCTGGTATCCCTGTGCCGTTTTTTCAGAAACAAGGCGGCGGTTATCGGTAATCTTTTTAATGGATAGGAGAATCTGGTTTGGATTCACCGGCTTAATCAAGTAATCGGCGATTTTAGAACCAATCGCTTCTTCCATGATATACTCTTCCTCACTTTTGGTAATCATTACCACCGGCACTTCATTCATGGCCTCTTTGATGCGACTCAAAGTCTCAAGCCCAGAAAGACCAGGCATGTTTTCGTCCAGGAAGATGACATCGAAGCGGGTTTTTTGCACCTCCTCGATGGCGTCAAGTCCACTATTTACCGTGGTGAGTTCATAGCCTTTAGCTTCAAGAAAGAGAATATGAGGTTTTAAAAGATCGATTTCGTCATCAGCCCAGAGTATTTTAATTGCCATATGTGTAAGTGTAACGGATCATTCCCGTTTTCCTTACGCAAAGGTGAGAAAATAATGCTTAATCATACATTTCTCCTTGACTTAAATTGCGTACTAAGCAAAATCCTATTTCAAGCGTTTGCCTTTTTCAGCCAACATGCCCTTTTTTATCCAACCATTAATTTCGACTACCAAGTCTTCAGAATTAATCCCTTCTTGAAATATATAAAATTCAGTAAAGGGATCTGACTCTTCAACCATAGCAAAGAGCTCCTTTAAACTTGGCACCTCTTCCAACCGTGAATAGGTATCGAAATCCATCTTCAAAAACGCCGTATTCAAGCCAAGACCCTGATTATCTAACCAGTATCCCTGCCTTAATTTTATCGGATAACGTAACTGCCCAGCCATTATCAAGTCTTTGGGATGAGGATAGGAAACGATATCTGTCCTTGCTTCATTCAATTGAACGGGCACCTTATCATAAAACTTGCCTTTACATTTATAGACTACGACTGGTGCTTGTGCATTTTGCAGGTAGACCGCTTTTCGCTGACAGCCGGCACTTAACATAAGAAATATGATGGAGTACAGCAGTTTCATTCAATCACAATTTTAACCGCGTAGCAATCTTGGGCACTTTCCACTTTCACGATATAAACTCCTTTAGGCCAGTCTTGTTGGATGTCAAATCCATGCTCCGTTTGCATGTATTTTATGGTGTTCATTTGTTTTCCATCTATAGAAAAACCTTGAAGTGTCCAATCCACTTCTTGATTCAAGTCTTTAAGACTAAGCACGATTTTTTGACCTGTCCGTGCGGGGTTGGGGTAAACAACTAGCGTTTTGGCTTCTAAAGGTATGGAGGTAAAAGTGGTGTTTCTTTTAACGCGTTCTACTTGTAGATCTAAAAGGTAAGTTCCTGTTTGTCCGGTGAAATAAGGCGATACATTAAAAAGTAATTCCCCTCCATTTTCGATTAAAATGTTACCGGCGAGTATGTCGTCGTAATAATCCGACCATTTCCCAGCTTTCTGATAGGAGAAACTTGCATCAACTGTGTACGTATTTCCATTTCCAGAACTGTATGAATCATGAACTCGACCAGATATGGTATAATCATAACCCGGCGCTAAAACCAGCTTGTAATAATCTTGATCAGTCCCCACATGAATGTTAGAACCGAGAGACCGAACAGTGGCCGAATTTCCTGAGAAATTAACCGCTATAGCCTTAGCACTGCTCTCGGTATTATTGGTTTCAAAAGGGTCGGGCGATAAACCGGGTGTACTCAATATAAAGCTTATAGGGTTTTCGAAAGTACTGGGAGAAACCAATTCCCAATCGCCACCGTCTGGTAAATACCAAACTTGAATTTTATAATTACCAGGGTCATCTGTTAACCCCGAAAGGTTATAGGTTAAGCCATTCGTAAAATACGATAAGGCAGGAAGTGACAAGTTTTCTTTGACGCCTAATTCTCGGACCCAAGTGCCGTCTGATTTGTGTAAGTCTATGCTAATATCGCCGTTAAACGAATTGTTACTATTGTAATTAGCAATATTCAGGGACACTGTAAATGCCTGGTTTTGTTTGAGCGGGTATGGTGCAATTTCTACTGCTGCATGAAGACGTATATCTCCCTGTTCACCAACCACTTGAAAAGTTGTAAAGCTAGAATAGGAACCTGGATCTATGATATTCCAATCTCCTGACCCTTGTTTGAAATAAATACCAACTGTATAAGACCCAGGAACCAGTTCCGCCATTCCTGCTGTCGTAAACGTAACATTAGCATAAGAGGAACTATTTATGGTGCCACCAGTGATTGTCTCAACGAAGTCAACAAATTCATTATCACTATTAAATACCGCTGCTCCAAAATCTCCTGTAATGTTTGAGTTACCTGAATTTGCAATGGCTACTTCAACTTCAAAAGCATTCAAATAATTGACCGGACTCGGACTTATATTGATAGTAGAATAAATTTCCAATTCAGGATTGACATTACCTCCTCCACCACTTTTTGGTTTCAAATTGAGGATTGCTTGTTGACCATTATTATAGCTGCCTGCGCCAGCTCCAGCCCCTCCCGTGCCCGGGTTTAATGAGTTGATTGAGAAATAACCATCGTAAAAACCTCCCCATCCCCAATTAAAATGGAAATAGTCATTATTATCATAACCATCGCATACAAATGCATGGCCCCCTTGACCAAATCCTGCATACAAGATTGGCCTGCTTGCGTCTAATTCAGTTTTTAACTTCTGAATCCAAATTGACTGCGTAAAGCTTGCTCTTTGTAAGCCTTCCAAGTTTTCATCATAACCAAAATAGGTTTTAAATGCATACTCAGAACAATGCAGATATGGGCTTTTACTTGAAATAACATAAGCCCCACTTCCTCCTTGAGAGCCCACTCCATAATCCATATCTACACTTACCCCGCAATCGTACATTAGTTGAGCAACTTGCTGATTATTGCTCGTTAATTTATTC
>JALRIQ010000133.1 GCA_023277325.1 Bacteroidia bacterium
TACCTCAATCGAACTTCCATACTGATTTTGGCCCCAGGAGGGTAGGTATGATCCCCAAAGGCGGGTGCCCGAACCATTTAATAAAACGGCATATTTCTCTCCTGAAGTGTAGGCTGCACCTGAGGTTCCCATTTGAGAACCGGAACCGCCGTTAACATGATTGCCTAGCAAAGCGACATATAACCCACTTGCACTGCATGTTAAATCTTCCAAATAATCTGCAAAACTTGACCCTACATAGGTGCTCCAAACTACATTTCCAACTGAATTCATTTTAAGTACTACAAGATCCAAGTCGCCATTCGCGGTAATATCAAAACCACCGCTCGCTACGAAGTCATTAAATGCCCAGCCTCCGCAATAATGTGTGAGCCCTGTAGATTCTCCTGTAATACTGCTTCCGTGGAATCTGGCGTAGTATGACCAAGCAAACATTGGGTCTATTAATAGCTCTTTTTCCGTGTCATAACTACTCAAGTTGAAAGAATATACGTTATCAATCACTTTATAATTGGTATTGATTTTTTCACCCTCTTGTTCGGAAAATGGCGCTTTTTCAGACCACTCACCAAGAGGATGTTTGATTGTAATATCTCCTGAAGCAGATAAATTTGACTCGGCTCCAGAGATAGTCCACCTGATAGCGGAAATATCAGCACCAGGGTGTGCTAAAAAGCTTTGTTTGAAAAATCCATCATGCTCTTCTAAAATCCAATCTATTCCTGGATAAAAGTTATTTATCCTGACTTTTTTGTAAATAGGTATATTTTCAATGCTTTTATTATGTAGGAAATAATTGGAATACTCATCTATTTTTTCTTCCATTCCTATATTACTTTCTCCTATAGAACCAAGTTTAGGAAGGCTATCATCTAAACCCAAAAACGTGTAATTAATAACTTGCAATTCTACCCTTACTTGCATGGAGTCTTGAGGGTTGAACCTATAGGTTTGAAAGTTGATACCATCTTTCATGATAAAAGCTCTTCCGTTGTCTGATTTAAATTCGAACAATGCATTTTCTATGCATTCTCCATTTTTATTATTAATCTGACCGAGATTAGGTGAGAAGCCCTGAGCGAGGCAGAATGTATTTAAGATAGTCAGAAAAAATGACAACTTAAGCTTAATCAAAAAATATTTCATGGAGCTAATTTCTACGAAAAAGATAACTATTCCAAGTAGTTTCTGCTTTGCTCTCCGCTATATGTTTGGTTTCTATTATCTGCTCTTGAGACTTACGAAATAGTCAAACCATGCCTATTGGTTTGATACTTTGTGTCAAGTAGCCCCGCCAGGAATCGAACCTGGATCAAAAGTTTAGGAAACTTCTATTCTATCCATTGAACTACGGGGCCGATGGGGCAGCGAAATTAGGGAAAACCGCAGAATACGGAACTATTCATTGGCAAGGGGCAGGGAGCAAGGGGCTTGGCTCTTCGGTATGGTCAGGGTAATGAAAATACATAGTGGATGTTGGAATTTATTTTTTCGAGCTTACAAAGTGTTGTAGGTATGTCCGCTTTAGAGCTGTGCCTTCTAAAAATATTCAGGGCTGATTCCCAGTCTTTTACTTTTTCAAATCCTATTTCATGATAAAAACTAGATTCATTCTCGCAGTAGCTGCGGTCATTGTGTTAAGCGCCTGCGGTCGGGTTAGCGTAGAAACAGAAGTTGGCGAGCGAGTTATCGCAGAGGGCACGAAGGTTTTTATGTCGTCCTCTCCAAGTGGAGTGGTTGTGGAAGTGGAGTCAGGTATTGCAGTGGTCTAGGGTCCGGACCAAAACATGGCAACTCGAAACAGGGTATTGGCGGTCATCAGGGCAAAGGGAAGAGGTAACTAGTTTGGAATCAACAGGGTAAAAATCAATGGCCGTAAATTAGCTATGCAACCATTTCACCGTTTCATTCATTACAAGAATCAAATTATTGAACATGAAACGTTTATTACCATTTACTTTCAGTGTACTTTTTAGTTTTTTGGCTGTTGCACAAACTTCCTATCATGGAGTAAACATACATGCTATCGAGTTTGTCGATAAACCATCTGCACTCGATAGGCGCTTTTATGCGGCACTCGCATTCGAAACCCCTAATAAAGCATGGGTTAAAAATTAGCTTTAAATTTTTTTCAAGCAGTCGCTTTTGGCTTCAATCCAGATAATTCTACAAAAATGAAGGATAATATGTATTGATTTTGAATAGGTTATATTCCTTCAGCGACCTTTAAGAATAATTTTAACTTTTTTAAGAATGCTTTTTTAAAAGTCGTTGAAAAGATTATTTTCGCGGAACAAAGAAAATAATTATGTATTGGACACTTGAACTAGCCTCTTATTTGGACGATGCTCCATGGCCTGCAACTAAGGACGAGTTGATTGACTACGCCATACGTTCAGGTGCTCCTTTGGAGGTAATTGAAAACTTGCAAGAGTTGGAAGACGATGGTGAAGCTTTCGAAACAATCGAAGAAGTTTGGCCAGATTACCCAACCGATGAAGATTACTTTTACAACACCGACGAGTTGTAGTCGCTAAAAAAAAGAATTTTAAAACTCCAGTTGTTTAGGCAATTGGAGTTTTTTTATGCAATTCAGTTTCTCCGAAGAGGCTGATTTGCACGGGAACTTCTCCAAGTCGGATATTTTGAAGGCGCTCTAATCCGCGATATGGCTTGTCTTTGATATGAACGGTATAGCGTAACGCTGCTCCATTACCCATTTGACGAACCATGCCCATGTCGAGTAGTTCAGTAAAATCGCGCTGTATGGTTTTGCGGTTGCAGCGGAAGATTAAACTGAGGTCTTTTGTAGAAGAGAAGTGATTTTCATAAATCAATTCAATGATCTTCTGCTGGCGCTCGTTTAAATGTCCGGTTTCCGGAATATCAGATTTATACCCTTCGTCGAAGAAGTAATTGACCATATTCCGCTGACGAGGAGTGAGGTCTTCATACTCAATTTTATTTTGGTACAAGGAACGCAGCTTGTGGTTGGCTTCATTTAATGCCTGATGATGCATGTCGAGACCAAGCATTATGAGGCTGTTCATTTCGCAATGAAGCAGGTCTTTGGCGTCTTTGAATTTAAGTTGGTCCACGGCGCGCTTATACATCTTCTGGTGCGGTAGAGCGACCATATTCAAAGATTGTAGCCCTTGAGCATCCATGCCATGACAACGCAGATACAGCATCTGCGCAAAGCGGGCGAAAACAGGATAGCGTTTAAGTGAAGGCAAGCTGCTCAAAACAGCATAATGGATATACCAGGAAGCCAATATGCGTTCTTCTGGGGTGTATTCACCAGATTCTTGAGAAATCTCTCTTATCCAATCGCGAAGTGGGTTTTCGAGAATTTGACTAGGCTGTTGGTTTTCGAAGAATCGCATTACCTCTTCCTGATCGTCGAATACGCGAAACAGAAATATGGCGCGCTCCATAGCAGCATAGAAGCCTCCTTCCAGAGAGATATGATCGCAGAAGAATTTCAGTTGGCTGATGTCGCCAGAATACTTTTCCTCCAATCGGGCGGCA
The DNA here is from genome assembly GCA_023277325.1 of Bacteroidia bacterium. Taxonomy (GTDB): domain Bacteria; phylum Bacteroidota; class Bacteroidia; order UBA8524; family UBA8524; genus UBA8524. Next base: position 3,532 of record JALRIQ010000133.1, read on the forward strand.
TAAGCGAAAAGCTCATCAGCCTGCATGTTCCGGAAACTTTCTTGTTCGAAACTTACATTGATGGCACAGTCCATTATCGATTGGCGGTGCTGTTCCTCCGCTAGGCATTTGCCTTCTAATCCAAAATGTTTGGTCTTTTGCGGAAAGGACAAGGCGAGTTGCGCAGTTCCTTCGAGTAAATTTCGATTGAACTTAGGATGTTTCATCCAACGTTGATAGACGTCGCGCAGCATATTCACAACACAAATCTAAAACATTCAAAGCCCCGTGGTTAGCGGGCTTGCGTGATGCTAGTTTGCATTATCCACATTCATGTGGATTTTTATTACTCGCCGTTAATCTAAAATTGGGAAAGCCTAGAAATGGCGGGAAGTATCTAAAAATGGACAGTCTGGTATTTCTGTAAATAACTCCACAGGTCAAATTCCAATTTTGAGCCTGATTTGGTCATTTTTAGTTAATCTATGGCGTTCAGCGCGTAGAGAGATTGAACAGTTTTGGTCAATTTGTCGCGAAGTTCCTCCATATTTTGTTTTTTCTGCGCAGAAATGAAAACTACGGGGGTATTTTCCTTCGACATCCAACTTTTTTTCAAATGCTCAAGATTTTCTTCCACACTGAGTTCCGGAAGCTCTTCACCGGTCTCTTCATCCAAACCTCTGGCTTGTGGATGGTAAAGGTCAATCTTATTAAAGACCATTATTACCGGTTTATGGTCGCTTTTGATGTCTTCCAATGTTTGCTGAACCACCTGAACATGTTCCATGAAGTTAGGATGACTGATATCTACCACGTGAATCAATAGGTCAGCTTCACGTACTTCATCCAAAGTGGATTTAAAACATTCGATCAATTGGTGAGGAAGCTTACGGATGAAACCCACCGTATCTGACAGCAAGAAAGGTGTGTTTTCCAGAACAACCTTACGCACGGTTGAATCAAGCGTGGCGAAGAGTTTGTTTTCTGCCAGTACATCCGACTTACTCAATACATTCATGATGGTCGATTTACCCACGTTGGTATAACCCACCAGGGCAACACGAATAATTCCATCCCGATTACTGCGTCGGGTAAGATTTTGTTTGTCAATATTATCCAGCCGCTTTTTAAGCAAACTAATTTTATCGAGGATGATACGACGGTCGGTTTCGATTTGGGTTTCACCGGGTCCTTTCATTCCAATACCCCCTTGCTGCTTGCTCAAGTGCGTCCACATTCGGGTAAGACGTGGCAGGAGGTATTGCATTTGTGCCAACTCCACCTGAGATTTTGCTTGT
>JALRIQ010000134.1 GCA_023277325.1 Bacteroidia bacterium
GATGACCCGATATTGGCGTAGAAGTTCCCGGTATAATGATATTTCGATCAGTGAAATTTACATAAAAATCCTGATGAGATATTGCCCCATTGCTGAACACCGGACTAGATGGCAAGGATGAATTTTCACGAATCAGATTCACCTGGGTAAACTCAAAACCGGCTGATCCCGGGCGGTATCCTGAAGAGGCATCCACTGCTGAACTGCTCACCCGTGTTTGTCCGTTAACGCGAGCGCCAATCCATATTCCTGCTTCAAACAGGTTATTTATCCCAGAACCTAATGGATATTCCATGGAAGGTAGTCCGCTATTGCTGGTTACCACTTGCGGACGACCAATTGTGCCCACATTGGAAATGCTCAATCCTATATTACCAATATCCGTAGCACGCTGATCAAAAGGAACTTGTGCTGTGAGACCCAGGGAAAGGATCATTGCCCCTGCTTGAAACAGGCGACGAACAGCGAATCGGTAAGTGCGGAGTTCCATCTGAGTACAAATTTAATGGCTTTAAAGCGTTTTGCCATTATCTGTATATTAAGTGTGAACAAGTGACAAATTACAAGGGGGATTAATCCACTTTTTGACTTGGAAAACTAAGTTTATGCCTATTCATTCAGTTCTTTGGCCTGCCTGAAACTGGGCCTTCACGCACAAGGCTGAAAAGCATGATTTGAGTGATGTGGATAAGCTTTTCAATAATGATAAGGCCTTAAGCATCAATGCTCATGCTTACCCACAATTCATTCACAGGTGCACAATTGGATGTGAATAAGTATTTGGCCTTTCAAGAAATCGGGAATCCACGTATTTTCGAATCGGGAAAATGAACGAACTAGAAAACAAAAAAACAGGAAACAGAAAGCGGACCTCCAATTCCGTGAATGATATGGTGATTCAGGGAAAAGTCCAACCTCAAGCCCCTGACTTAGAAGAAGCAGTGTTAGGAGCTGTAATGCTCGAAAAAAATGCCCTTAACGATGTTTTGCAAATCGTGAAAAAAGAGCATTTTTATATTGAAGCGCATCAACATATCTGGGATGCGATTAAGCGCCTGTTCGAACGTTCGAAACCCGTTGATATCCTTACCGTCACCCAGGACCTTCGTCAGGAAGGATTGCTGGAGGCAGCCGGCGGTGCTTTTTATATCACCCAACTTACCAACCGTATCGCCTCTGCAGCCAACGTAGAATATTATGCTCGTGTGATCACGGAAAAATACATTCAGCGTGAATTGATTCGTATTGGTTCCGAAATGGCTACAGAAGCGTTTAGCGAAACGTCAGATGTATTGAAGATGCTCGATAAAGCGCAGGGTGAAGTATTTGCCATTGCTGAGGAGAACATCAAGAAAAATGCAGAAAGCATTGAGACCATTTTAAAGAAGGCCATCAAGAATATTGAAAGCGCGAAAGACCATGAGAGCAGTCTAACGGGAGTTCCTTCCGGACTTTTCGGTCTCGATTCGCTTACCAGCGGCTGGCAGAAATCAGATTTGGTCATTCTGGCGGCTCGTCCAGGTATGGGTAAAACCGCCCTTACCCTGACCATGGCGCGGAATGCTGCAGCGGATCATGCCAAAGGTGTAGCCATCTTCTCCTTAGAGATGTCGGCCGTACAGCTAGCCTTGCGTTTGATATCCGGAGAAGCAGAAATCAACCAGGAAAATCTAAGAAGTGGAAAATTGAGTCAGCAAGACTGGGAGCAACTTACCTCGCGCCTTGCCCGATTGAATGAATCTAAGATATTTATAGACGATACACCAGCGATCTCCATTTTTGAGCTTCGTGCCAAATGCCGCCGTCTCAAAGCACAGCACGATATCAACCTGATCATCATCGACTACTTGCAGCTGATGCGTGGTGATGAAAAGAGCAGTGGAAACCGCGAACAGGAAATCTCCTTGATTTCGCGTTCCCTCAAGGCCATGGCCAAAGAATTGGATGTACCGGTTATTGCATTATCCCAGCTAAGTCGTGCGGTAGAAACCCGAGGAACCAGCAAACGTCCTATCCTTTCCGACTTACGTGAATCGGGTTCTATCGAGCAGGATGCGGATATGGTGCTCTTTATCTACCGTCCGGAATACTACAAACTCACTGAGTTCGAAGACGGCGCGCCAACCATGGGTAAAGCCGAAATTATCGTGGCGAAAAACAGGCACGGACAAACTCAGGATATCCGTTGCCGCTTTGTGGGACAATACGGTAAGTTTATGGATGATGACGATACCCTCGGCTTCGGCGGAGATATCGGGCTCACCGAAGACCTTCGCTTCCCAGGCAGTATCACCATGCCTTCCCGCATGAATGATATGGACGATGAAATTGATCCACCAGCGTTTTAGTCGACAAGTCGACTAATCGATTTGGCGACTTAACGAAAACTCGGATGAACTGAATGCTATCGTAAAGTCGAAACGTCGTAATATCGTATTGTCGACAAGTCGACTAAAACCCAAGCTCTTCCTCAACAATATACTGCGGTCTCCCCTTCACTTCATCGAGAATATTACCGATATACTCGCCGGTAACGCCGATGGTGACTAACTGGACTCCACCAAAGAAGATGATGGTAATGAGTGTAGAGGCCCAACCTGGTGTGGTGGCTACTCCTGAGAATTGAATCACCAAAACGTAGATGGTGAGAATCACTCCAATGAGCAGACTAAAAACGCCAAGGGTAATTGACATCTTGAGTGGTTTTTTCGAGAAATAGAACATGGCGATAGATGCTAGTTTCAGCATTTTACTCAAGGGATATTTGGTTTCCCCAGCAACGCGTGGATCTCTGTCGTAATAGATGGGGACCTGCTTGAATCCCATCCAGGCGATGAGTCCGCGGATGTATTTATTCTTTTCACCTAATCCTTTGAAGGCATTAATTACCTTTCTATCTATCAACCGGAAATCGCCTGTATCTACATCGAGACTTACGTCGCTCATGCGGTTTAAGATGCGGTAAAACCATTTGGCTGTCAGCTTCTTAAACCAGGTCTCTCCTTTTCGCTCTCTACGAACTCCGTAAACCACGTTCGCTCCCTTTTCCACGTGCATGGCTACCATGTCTTTAAAAAGCTCTGGAGGATCCTGTAAATCAGCGTCAATGATGATTGCCAGGTCGCCATTGCAATAATGAATACCCGCACTTACTGCAGCCTGGTGACCGAAGTTTCGTGAGAAGTTCAAAACCTTCACCTCCTTATGAGACGATGCGTATCCTTTTAATATGGATAATGTTGTATCCCGACTACCGTCGTTGATAAAAATCACTTCTGCCCCTTTATGCCAGTCCCCTTGCAAGGCAGCCATGACCCTTTCGAAGGTTTGGGGCAATACCTCTTCTTCATTGAAGCAGGGAATGATGATGGATAGATAAGGGAGCTTACTCATGATTATAAAGGAATATTGCCGTGTTTCTTGCGTGGCATGTTGGCCACTTTATTTTCGAGCATCGCAAAACCACGAATCAATTTATGGCGGGTTTCTTCGGGATGTATTACCTCATCCACAAAACCTCTTTCCGCAGCACGGTATGGATTGGCAAACAGTTCACCGTATTCCGCCTCTTTCTCTTTCAAGGCTTCTTCTTGATTGCTGGCTGCCTGAATTTCTCTTTTGAAGATGATTTCAGCAGCACCTTTCGCTCCCATAACCGCAATTTCTGCTGTTGGCCATGCAAAATTTAAATCAGCACCAATATGCTTGGAGTTCATTACATCATAAGCACCACCATAAGCTTTACGGGTAATCACCGTGATTCTTGGAACGGTAGCTTCGCTAAAGGCGTACAGCAGTTTCGCTCCATTGGTAATAATTGCATTCCACTCCTGGTCCGTGCCTGGCAAGAAGCCTGGAACATCTTCCAATACCAATAATGGAATATTGAAACAATCGCAGAAACGCACAAACCGCGCAGCTTTCGTTGATGAATGAATATCCAAAACTCCCGCGAGGAAGGCCGGTTGGTTAGCCACGATACCGATGCTTCTTCCGGCAAGACGGGCAAAACCAACCACAATATTCTCAGCGAAGTTTTTATGAACTTCCAAGAAGCTATCCCCATCTACGATTCCGTCGATTACTTGGCGGATATCGTAAGGTTGGTTCGGGTTATCCGGAATGATATCGTTCAAGGCAGGACGACTTTCGTCGCCTCCTTCATAGGCTATGCGAGGTGCTTTTTCCTCGCAGTTTTGTGGCATATAACTCAACAAGGCTTTCACCTGGTTGATGGCTTCTACTTCATTTTCACAACTAAAATGACTTACTCCAGATTTGGATGAATGCACGGATGCACCACCTAGCTCTTCGCTACTTACTTCTTCATGGGTTACTGTTTTTACCACGTTCGGACCGGTAACGAACATGTAGCTCGATTTTTCTACCATCAGGATAAAGTCGGTCATGGCTGGAGAGTAAACCGCACCACCAGCACAAGGCCCCATGATGGCTGAAAGTTGAGGAATCACCCCACTGCTTTGCACATTGCGGTAAAAGATGTCGGCATAACCACCAAGGGAAACAACACCCTCTTGAATACGTGCGCCACCTGAGTCGTTCAAACCAATGACCGGAGCCCCATTTTTAAGGGCCATCTCCATAATTTTCACAATCTTCTCCGCATGAGTTTCAGAAAGAGATCCGCCAAAAACAGTGAAATCTTGCGAGAAAACATAAGTCAGTCGACCGTTTACCGTTCCGTATCCGGTAACTACCCCATCACCCAAAAACTGTTGCTTCTCCATGCCGAAATCACGGCTTCTGTGTTTGACAAAAGCACCAACTTCTTCAAAGCTTCCTTGATCGAGCAAAAGGTTAATACGTTCTCTTGCGGTGAGCTTGCCTTTTTTATGTTGACTTTCTATTCGTTCTTTACCTCCTCCAAGGGAAGCTTCTTCACGCAATTGGTTAAGCTGTTCTCTTTTGTTCATATGCTAAAATAAATCAGCGATTTCTTCTGAAAAGGCAATATTATGGTAAACTGCCTTTACATCGTCATCGTTTTCCAGATTTTGTATCAATTTTAATAAGGATTCCGCTTCTTCCCGGTTGATTTCCTTGCTGATGACAGGAATCTTTTCCAGCTGTGCAGATTCAGGTTCAATACCTGTATCGCCCAATGCCTTTTGCACATTCCCGAATTCTTCTCGTTCACATTGCAGGTTAATAAAGTCTTCTTCGATATCCACTTCCTCCGCTCCCATATCGATAAGCTCCAGGGTATACTCATCCTGATCCTTTCCTTCAGGAAATGGGAAGCGAAACACCCCTTTATCCGCAAAAATGAAATCGAGACTCCCATTTGTACTCAGACTTCCTCCTCCTTTATTTAAAAAGGATTTTACGTTTTGCAAGGTGCGGTTCACATTATCGGTAGTGCACTCAATAAATAGCGCCACGCCGTGTGGACCATACGCCTCATATGTTAAGTCCTGGTAATCATCCCCACCAATTGCCCATGCTTTATTGATGGCTCTTT
>JALRIQ010000135.1 GCA_023277325.1 Bacteroidia bacterium
AGCTCCGGCAAACAGACTGTCTTCCAAATTCACCTTATTCTTCCACCCAGCACAAACCAGGGTGACATCCTGATTGTCGGCAATGAGGTAATCGGCAAGGGCCTGCAGGTTCAGGAAAGAACCAATAAAAATTCTGCGGGCACTTCTCGATTCCAATAAAGCATAGGTCCCATTGGTGGTGGTGATAGCAATGTCTCTGCCTTCTACCAAGGAGCGGGTAAATTCTTCGGGAGAATTCCCCATATCAAATCCATCCAGCTTCATCCCGTTTCTTTCTGCCGCACACAAGCAGCCGAGGTCGCGGTAACGTAAACAATCTTCGGGAGTAGCTACGGGCATCAGAGATTTTGCTCCCTGATCAAGGGCATAACACATCGAGGTGGTGGCGCGCAGCACATCAATGATCACGGTATTGCTACCCTCCAACGAATGATGCGAAATCAGCGCTGGGGAGAAAATAGTCTCTATGCTTGGCATTAGCTGATGACGCCTAGTTCTTTTCCAACTTTATTAAAGGCATTGATGGCCTTATCGAGATGCGCCTGGTCATGACCTGCCGACAATTGCACACGAATACGTGCTTGTCCTTTAGGCACTACCGGGAAATAGAATCCAATCACATAGATGCCTTCTTCCAAAAGTTTCTCAGCAAATGTTTGAGAAAGCTTCGCATCATACAACATAATAGGCACGATTGGATGTGTTCCCGGTTTGATATCAAACCCTGCTTCGGTCATCTTGGTCCGGAAGTAGGTGGTATTATATTCCAACTTGTCGCGGAGCTCGGTGGTTTCGCTCAGCATGTCCAATACGGCAATAGACGCACCTACGATTGAAGGGGCAAGGGTATTGGAGAACAAATACGGACGTGAGCGTTGACGCAACATGTCGATGATTTCTTTACGGCCTGAGGTAAATCCTCCAGATGCGCCACCCAATGCTTTTCCAAGTGTTCCGGTGATGATGTCTACACGGCCCATCACACCACAATGTTCATGGGTACCGCGGCCAGTTTTTCCTAAAAACCCGCTGGCATGGCACTCGTCGATCATTACGAGGGCATTGTATTTATCGGCCAGGTCGCAGATTTTATCCAATTGAGCGATGGTTCCATCCATAGAAAAAGCACCGTCGGTTACGATAAGGCGGTGTCTTTTATCCTGGGTTTTTTTCAGGATCTCTTCCAACTCGTTCATGTCGTTATGCGCATATCGGTGGCGGTCGGCTTTACACAGACGCACTCCATCGATAATCGAGGCATGGTTGAGGGAATCAGAAATAATCGCATCCTCATCATTCAATAATGGTTCGAAAACCCCGCCGTTGGCATCAAAGGCTGCGGCGTAAAGAATGGTATCTTCTGTACCGAGGAATTCGGCAATTTTATCTTCCAGCTCTTTATGGATGTCTTGGGTTCCGCAAATAAAGCGTACGGAAGACAAGCCATACCCATGTGTATCAATGGCCTTTTTGGCAGCTTCTATGACTTTCGGATGAGATGACAGGCCCAGATAATTATTAGCGCAGAAATTCACCACCTCTTTTCCGTCACTTAATCGAATGTCGGCAGCCTGCGGAGAGCTGATTATACGCTCGGTTTTATAGAGTCCGGCGTCTTTAATTTCCTGTAGTTCTTGAGTTAGAGAGGGTTTCAGCGTAGTGTACATGGTTTTCCTTTAATGGGGCTGCAAATTTATCAAAAATTTTAGGCTTCAAACCCTTTCTGGGCTTTGGATTGTTTTTTGTTTAATGCATCATCACCCTGAATATCCGCAGAATGGTTAGTTTTGCGGTGCAGGGCCATTAAGCTCAATTATTTCCATGAAGGAGAACGAAACGAAAACAACCTATAATAAAGGTGACAAGAAGGAAAACCCTTTGAATCCTTTCGGAGGGAAGAAAAATAATTCAAGTCCAAAAAAACCAGGAGGAGGCGCCCCGAAATTCAATTTTTATTGGATTTACGGAATCATATTGGCCATCTTCCTCATTTTGCAATTTTTCCCAAATGAGGTAGCCAAAAAGACCAACCTCAATGCCGTGCTCGACATGATCGAGGCCAAGGAAATTGAAAAAATCGATGTGATCAACGATAAGATTGCGGAGGTTTACTTGACAGAAGATGCATTAAAAAATGCGCGCCACGAAGAGGTAGCGAAGAAAAAGGGCATGTTCAATGAAAAGGCACCTCAGTATTCCTTTGAAATTGGCGATGTGCAATATTTCCAGGAATCTATCGATAAGGCAGACCCGAACCGTAAGGTGGTCGTGGAATTCCACAATCGCCCGAATTGGTTCCAGGATATCCTCGGCTGGTTGCTCCCAATCATCGTCATGGTGGCCATCTTCTTGTTTGTGATGCGCAGAATGGGCGGTGGTGCTGCAGGTGGTGGCGGACAGATTTTCAATATCGGAAAATCACGTGCCCAGCTATTTGATAAAGACGCCATGGTGAATGTTACATTTAAAGATGTAGCAGGACTCGAAGAGGCGAAGGTGGAAGTGATGGAAATCGTCGACTTCCTTAAAAACCCGAAAAAATACACCAACCTCGGTGGTAAAATTCCAAAAGGAGCATTGCTTGTAGGCCCTCCGGGAACAGGTAAAACCTTATTGGCAAAAGCCGTGGCTGGAGAGGCCAATGTGCCTTTCTTCTCCCTATCTGGTTCCGACTTCGTAGAGATGTTCGTGGGTGTGGGAGCTTCTCGTGTGCGTGACTTGTTCCGCCAGGCTAAGGAAAAAGCACCATGTATCATCTTTATTGATGAGATTGATGCGATCGGACGTGCCCGTGGTAAAAACATGGTAACCGGAGGAAACGACGAAAGAGAAAATACCCTCAACCAGCTTCTTACCGAGATGGATGGTTTTGGTACCGACTCTGGCGTTATCATCCTTGCCGCAACCAACCGTCCTGATGTTTTGGATTCTGCCTTGATGCGTCCAGGCCGTTTCGACCGTCAGATTGGAATTGATCGCCCTGACCTTGTAGGCCGTGAAGCGATCTTTAAAGTACACTTGAAGCCATTGACCAAATTGGCTACTGATGTAGATCCGAAGAAACTTTCAGCACAAACCCCTGGTTTCGCCGGAGCAGAGATTGCCAACGTATGTAATGAGGCAGCCTTGATCGCAGCCCGCAGAAATAAAGAGGCGGTGGATATGCAAGACTTCCAGGATGCCATCGACCGTGTGATTGGCGGATTGGAGAAAAAGAATAAAATCATCTCCCCAGAAGAGAAAGAGATTGTGGCCTACCACGAAGCAGGACATGCTATCGTTGGTTGGTTCCTCGAATACGCAGATCCTTTGGTAAAAGTGTCGATCGTACCGCGTGGTGTGGCGGCGCTTGGTTATGCGCAATACCTCCCAAAAGAACAGTACCTCTACCGCACCGAGCAGCTTATCGATATGATGTGCATGACCCTCGGAGGAAGAGCAGCTGAAGAAGTGGTATTCAAAAAGATCTCTACCGGAGCGCAAAACGACTTGGAGCGCATTACCAAAATGGCCTATGGCATGGTAACCATGTACGGCATGAATGAAAAGGTCGGTAATGTATCTTTCAATGACCCGAATAATGAGTTTGGCTTCGGAAAACCATACTCTGAGCATACTGCAGAATTGATTGACGAGGAAGTACGTAAACTTATCGCAGCGGCTTATGAGCGCACGAAAGGCTTATTGATTGAAAAGCGTGAAAGCCTTGAAATCATTGCGAAAGAACTCTTGAAGAAGGAAATCATCTTCCAAAGCGACCTCGAAAAACTTATTGGTAAACGTCCGTTTGATCAGAAAACGAATTACCAGGAGTATATGGACAAAGTTGAGGTTGAGGCTGAGGATAAGGTTGAGGTTAAGCCCGCCGACGCTGAAAAAGCTTTGGCGGAGAGCGCTGAGCCCTCTATGAATGACAATGCTGAGGTAAATGCCAACGTGGAGTCGGTTGAAGAGAAAAAGCCGAATGTGGAGGGAAATGAAAATCCGACACAAGAAGATGATCTGAAAGCAGATTAGTATCTTGCCTTTTCATGGAAGACATTACCACACCCCGGGAAAAGATCCTCAAGAAGGTGAGGGCGGGCTTACTCAATAAGTTCGCCGCGCATTTTCCTGATGTGGAGATGGAGACCGATATCTTTCATTATCCGGATGAAGACCATGCTGTTTCCTTTGCCAAGCATTTTACGAGCATGGGCGGAGGTTTTATCTACTGCCACAATAATTTCGACTTCCATGAGAACCTTATTATATGGATGGAGAAAAAAGGCATCAAACAGCTTCTGGTTTCCGACCCGGATTTGCGCCGTGAAATTGATAACCTCGGATTGCCCCTTAGCGATAAGCTCGAGGACCATCCTGACCAGAGTGCAGCCCTGGTAGCCGCGGAAGCGCTGACTGCCCGAAATGGCGGACTGCTCTTTTCCTCGGCAACGACCCAACGCGATTACCTGGCAGGAGCGCCTATTGTGGCCGTATATGGAAAGCTTTCCAAAATGGGCGACGACATGCGCCAGGCTTGGGTAACGCTCAAGAACCGTTACGGCGAAAAGCTGCCTTCCTTGATTACTTTTGTTCAGGGCCCTGTAAAGGAAAACAATGCCACAGGGGCAAGAAAGGAATTGGTTTTATTCCTTGTAAACGACCAAAATAAGCGCAGCGATATTCAGTAAACATGCAACTTGAACCAGGAAAAAAGATCTATTTCAACTCCGACTACCACCTTGGTGTTCCGAATGCGGAAGCCAGCTTGGTCCGTGAGAAAAAGGTAGTCGCCTGGCTCGAGCAAGTGCGTCATGATGCCCAGGAAATCTATTTAATGGGCGATCTCTTCGATTTCTGGTTTGAATACAAATACGTGGTCCCTAAGGGCTTTGTTCGGCTTTTGGGCAAGATGGCCGAGATCGTGGATGCGGGAATTCCCATCTATGTATTTAGCGGCAACCACGATATGTGGATGTTCGGCTATTTCGAAAAGGAGCTGGGTGTGCCTGTTATTCATAAACCAGAGACCCGCGAATGGAACGGCAAAAAGTTCTATTTGGGCCATGGCGATGGATTAGGTCCTGGCGACCATGGCTATAAATTTCTTAAGAAAGTATTTCGCAACCCCCTTTGCCAGTGGGCTTTTGGTATGATTCCTTCCCGCATTGGTTTGGGCATTGCCAACTATTTCTCCCAACGCAGCCGTCATGCCAACGCCAACGACGATGCGAAGTTCCTCGGAGAAGAAAACGAATGGCTCGTGATTTACTGCAAAGAAATCCTGGCCAAAGCGCATTTCGACTATTTTGTCTTTGGTCACCGCCACCTCCCCCTCGACATCGACCTTGGCAATGGCAGCCGCTATATCAACCTCGGCGATTGGATTCGTTATTTCACCTACGCTGAGTTTGATGGGGAAAAGTTGGAGCTTAAGGAGTTTAGGGTTGAGGGCTGAGGGTTGAGGGTTGAAGGTTCAGGGTGGGAAAGCCACAATGCCTTGTGGCCCTTCCGACAAGCTCACATTGTTTCAAAAACACAGAACCAACGACGATTCAAATCCGCCTTAAACTCTCAACTCTCAACTCTCAACTTTCAGCTTTCAACTCCATGCACCCTGAACCCTTTTTTATTTAGCTTGTTACCTTTGTACATACCCAAAGCCCAAGTTAAACAT
>JALRIQ010000136.1 GCA_023277325.1 Bacteroidia bacterium
GTTAATCTTCCTTCATCAACTTTGTTACCATCTAAATCAATTGCTTTAATAGCCTGATTAGCTTTTGCAGTTCCTTGATCATATTGCCTGCATGAAGTCCTTTGCTTTTTACCAATTCTTCATCAATAATTACCGACAACAAAGGTTTATCGCTGATTACCGTGCCTAATACGCAGACTAAATTCGGCACCTCATTTTTCAATTGGTAAGACAAGTTCTTAAGCTGCTCAGCATTTGGAATGTCAACACGTTGAATCAATACATTGTATCCATCGGCTCCGGCCTCTACTTTATTCTTCAGCTCAGCCTTCAACTGTTGGGTCTTCTCACCTTCAAGTTGTTCCAACTTCTTTTCGAGCTCGGCTTTATCGCTCATGAGTTTTTCGACACTCTTGAGCAGGTCTTTGCTCTTCAGTACATCCTTTAAGGCATTCACCTGGTCTTCTACCTCTTCGGTCCACTGCTCAGCTCCTTTGCCACTGATGGCCTCAATACGGCGTACACCAGCCGCTACTGCCGACTCACTGATAATCTTAAATTGTCCAATTTGTCCGGTAGCCGCTACGTGAGTTCCTCCACAGAGTTCGCGTGAGTAGTTGGGATCAAAGGTGATCACACGCACCTCTTCGCCATACTTTTCGCCAAATAAGGCCATAGCCCCCATGTTTTTGGCTTCTTCAATCGGCACAGCACGACGTTCATCCAAGGCGATATTCTCGCGAATCTTTTCATTGACGCGTTGTTCCACCTTGCGCAATTCTTCTTTGCTCATTCCTTTAAAATGAGAAAAGTCGAAACGCAGGTAATCCGCATTCACCAAAGAACCTTTTTGCTCCACATGGGTACCCAATACCTCACGCAATGCGGCGTGCATCAAGTGGGTGGCAGAGTGGTTATTGGCCGTTTCGCGACGTTTGTCGGTATTCACTTTCGCATAAAAAACAGCCTCGGCATTTTCCGGGAACTTATCCGCTATATGGATAATCAGGTTATTCTCTTTTTGGGTATCGATAATGCGAATCTTTTCATTGGCCGATTCAATGATCCCTGTATCGCCAACTTGACCTCCGCTTTCTGCATAGAAAGGCGTTTGATCAAATACCAATTGAATCAAGTCTTTGTTCTTCTGCTTCACCGAACGCATGCGGGTGATGCGTACTTCGGCTTCCAGATTATCATAGCCAATAAATTGAGTGGCTTCACTTTCCTGAATTACATTCCAGTCGCCAGTTTCCTGGGTGGATGCTTTACGGGAACGTTCTTTTTGTTCCGTCAATAAGGTATTAAATCCATCGACATCCACTTTGGCTCCTTTTTCAGAAGCAATCAACTGGGTAAGGTCGAGCGGGAATCCATGCGTATCATACAAAAGGAAGGCTGTTTTTCCATCGATTGAAGTGGCTGAACCCGCGAAATGTTTTTCCAACATATCGAGTCCGTTCCCCAATGTTCTTAAGAAAGACGCTTCCTCCTCACGAATCACATTTTCTATAAAGGCCTGCTTGTCTTTAAGCTCTGGGAAAATACCCGAAAAGCCTTCAGCCATGGTCCCTACCATTTCATGCAATAGCGGCTCTTTACGATCCAGGAAGGAAAAATAATAGCGCACTGCACGACGTAAGATGCGGCGAATCACATAACCTGCTCCGGTATTGGAAGGAAGTTGTCCATCCAAAATAGCAAAGCTGATGGTACGTATATGGTCGGCCAATACGCGCATGGCGATATCCGTTGGCTCATCTTTTCCATACGCATAACCCGTTTTCGCTTCCACTAAACGTATCAAAGGCATAAAGACATCGGTATCGTAGTTGGATGATTTCCCTTCGATAGCGCGGCATAAACGCTCGAAGCCCATTCCGGTATCCACATGTTTGTTGGGAAGGCTCTTCAGACTTCCATCAGCCATGCGGTTGAATTCCATAAATACGAGGTTCCAGATTTCAATCACCTGCGGATGGTCATTATTCACCAGCGTGGCGCCATCCACCTTATTCCGTTCTTCTTCTGTACGGAGGTCGATATGAATTTCAGAACAAGGACCACAAGGACCGGTTTCACCCATCTCCCAGAAATTGTCCTTTTTATTGCCATTGAGGATACGCTCTTCAGCAATCCATTTTTTCCATTCGTTTTTGGCATCCTCATCAAATTCCAGATTCTCCGAAGCATCCCCTTCAAATACGGTTACATAAAGGCGGTCTTTTGGCAATTGGTAAACTTCCGTTAAAAGCTCCCAGGCCCATTCGATGGCTTCTTTTTTGAAATAGTCGCCAAAGCTCCAGTTGCCCAGCATCTCGAACATGGTATGGTGGTAAGTATCCACGCCCACTTCTTCCAGGTCATTGTGCTTTCCGCTTACACGAAGGCATTTTTGCGTATCCGCCACACGTGCATATTTCACTGCCTCATTTCCCAAAAACAGGTCTTTGAACTGATTCATTCCCGCATTGGTAAACATCAAGGTTGGATCGTTCTTCACCACGATGGGTGCGGAAGGAACGATTTGATGTCCTTTTGAAGCAAAGAAGTCTAAAAACTGTTGGCGAATCGAATTGGAACTCATTGGTTTAAATTTTATCTGTCTGGCTTAAAACCTCTAAAAAGATTTTTGGCCGTATCTTTGTACCTAGCTTGGCAGTGGCAAAGATATAAAGCCCCGCCTAATCCATTCATGAAGAAAGCGAAGTATTTTTTTAATCCCCATAACCTAAAATTCGAACAGGTGCGTCATAGCTTCTGGACGCGCTTTATTCGGGTATTTGGATTTCTTTCAGCTTCCTTGGTATTTGCCGCACTCATCCTTGTTGGTGCCTACGCTTGGATCGATTCTCCGAAAGAGAAACAGCTGAAAAGAGAAATTGCCCAGTACAAACTTCAGATGAAGTTGATGGACCAAAAAGTAGAAGACATGAACGAAATGCTCGGTCAGTTGGCTGAGCGCGACGACAATATCTACCGTGCCATCTTCGAAGCCGACCCACTTCCAGACAATGTACGTAAAGCAGGATTTGGAGGGGTTGAGCGCTACAATAGCCTTTCGGGTTACGAGAATTCAGAAATCTTAATCGGTCTCGCCAAAAAAATCGATCAGCTAAGCAACCGCATGCTGGTGCAAAGTACTTCGTATGACCAGCTCGCCAAGTTGGCAGCCCGCAAGAATGAAATGTTGGCATCTATCCCTGCCATTCAACCCGTATCCAACCGTGAATTGCGCCGCATGGCTTCTGGCTTTGGATACCGCATCCACCCTATCTATAAAACGCGTAAAATGCATACCGGTATGGATTTCTCTGCCCCTGTAGGCACGGATATCTATGCAACAGGTAATGGAAGAGTGGTTGAAGCCGAATACGACCGCGGATACGGTTACCATGTCATCATCGACCATGGCTTTGGCTATCAAACACTGTATGGCCACATGAGCAAGATGCTGGTAAAACGCGGACAAGAAATTAAACGCGGCGAAGTAATCGGACTCATCGGTAACTCCGGAACCTCCACCGCCCCGCACCTTCACTACGAAGTGATCAAAAACGGCAATAAGATCAACCCGGTGAACTTCTACTTCAACGACCTCAGTCCGGAAGAATACGATCAGGTACTAGAGATTGCGAGTCAGGCGAATCAGTCGTTCGATTAAAAGAGTTCAGGGTTAAGGTTTAAGGGTTCATGGTTAACTTTCTCGTTATCTCCTCACCCCCTTATCTCCTCACTCCCTCATCTCATTTTCGCAAAATATTTCACCTTCACCCTGAACCCTAAACCCTGAACCCTCTTCGCCATGCGTGCTACCACCAAACTCAAGCTTCTTCTTTTGCGCTACTCGGTGCAGCTGGACTTGGATGAGGAAGAGCAAATGATTCTTACCCTAACGGATAAAGTCTTTGGTTCTCATGAACAGTTTGTGGGGAAGACTTACTCTGTATTGGTTGGGAAAGCTTATTCTTTTATGCTTCGGGAGATAAAGGCAGAAGAAAAACGACTAGTCGACTAGTCGGCGTTACGACTTTACGGCAATTCGACGTTGCGATTTTAACGTTTGCGTTGAGTACGCAATGAATCGAGTACCTACATGCATCCTCCTTTAACCAAACCCGTCTTATGTCTTTTGTCTCACGTCTTACATCTCACGTCTCACGTCTCACATCTTACGTCTCACGTCTATTGTCTCACGTCTTGGTTAAATTGCACAAAAAGAAAATTCATGAACCTACGTGTATTTATCGCCACCAGCTTGGATGGCTATATCGCCGATAAAAATGAAGAAATCGACTGGCTGCACGCTATTCCCAATCCGTATGGCGATGATATGGGCTATTCGGACTTCATGCAGGAAATTGATGCCCTGGTAATGGGACGAAATACCTTTGAAACGGTGCTTTCTATTGGCATCGATTGGCCCTATGAAAAACCGGTGTATGTGCTGAGCAATAGCCTTACAGAAATTCCTGCCGAGCTGGAGGGGAAAGTTGAACTTGTTGGTGGTCCCTTGAAGGAAGTACTGGCCGAATTAAAAGCCAAAGGGCACTATGATCTTTATATTGATGGTGGAAAGACGATACAGTCGTTTTTAAAAGAAGACCTGATTGATGATTTGATTATCACCACCATTCCCGTATTGCTGGGCGGAGGCATTTCTTTGTTCGGTGAACTTCCTATGCCGCTTCAATTCGCTTGTTTCGATACGCAGATCTATCTGGAAAAGTTGGTGCAGTGCCGGTATAAAAGAGAACGTTAATGCAGGTTATGCTTGTTAAGACGCCAAGCAAACAGCGCCTATCTCTTTTCCAAAAATAAAATACTGCCAAGGCGACAAAATCAGCAGGATTGGCGCAATCTGTGTATCTTAAGCCAATAGGGAAATAAGTCCCGACCTAAAAACGAAAACTACGATGATTGTACAATTCAACACCGACAAGAACATTGTGGCCACCGAAAATATGGCGGCCCATTTTACTGCATTGATTGAAAAAGAAATGGCACATTTAAGCAGCTATATCACCCGTGTGGAAGCGCATCTTTCCGATGAGAATGGCAGTAAAAAAGGAGCAAATGATATGCGTTGTGTTTTGGAAGCTCGATTGGAAGGTCATCAACCTGTTGCCGTAACCCACGATGCCGATACCCACCACGATGCAGTAAGCGGCGCTTGTACCAAATTGACCAGCGCGCTTTCTACCATTATTGGGAAACAAAGGTCGAGGTAAGCGAGATTGA
>JALRIQ010000137.1 GCA_023277325.1 Bacteroidia bacterium
TCATTGGCGAATTTTTCATGGTCCATAACGATGCAGGAGTATGCATCATGATGAATCCTGAAATGGCCAATGTCCTGGCAGAATCAAAAAATCTGAGCAATGACGACTTTGGTGACATTGGCGCCTATCTCAAAAAACATCCGAATGGAGCTTATGTGAATCTTGATTTAGATGCGTATTCCTTCCTCTTGCGTGATGAAATGCAGAAGGATTTTGGCGATGCATACATGCTCATTGAAACAGGATTAAGACCTTTCTCCAAGGTATATGCCCATCAAAAGAAAAAGAAAGGCTTCATTACGGTTCATCTTGTGAATAAGGAACAAAATGCTTTGCCTCAGGTGCTTCAAGTGATTGATGCTCTCTATACCTTAAACCGACGAATCGAAGAGAACAATCAGAAAACAGAAGAAGTTCCGATGCTCATCGAATAGCACCTTCTAAAAATCCTATGCATGCGCATTCAGCTGAAAAATAGTATTCCAATTCCTTTGAAAGGAAGTATTTCAGCTGACAGTAACTGGAACAAGGAGCTTGAATTTATATCCCCAAAAACCTACCTCATCTGTGCGGGGTCTGGAAAAGGGAAAAGTAGTCTCTTGCACATGTTGCATGGAAGCAGAAGAGATTATGAAGGCCAAATTCGGATTGATGGCGAAGTACTCTCTGAATTTTCCCCAAATAAATTGGCTCAGATGCGCGCAAAGAAAATGGCTTTCGTCTTTCAAGACCTTCGCCTCTTCCCCCAACTTACGGCATTCGAAAACCTCAATCTGCTCCAAAATATTCATGGCCTTGAACTGGGGACCAAAATTTCAGAATATGCCGAAAGATTGGGTGTAAGCGACTGCCTTCCTAAACCATGCGGGATATTGAGTTTGGGCCAGCAGCAACGTATTGCCATCCTCCGTGCTTTGCTTCAAGACTTTGAATTTCTTGTTATGGATGAGCCTTTTAGCCATCTCGACGAGGAAAATCAAAAGAAAGCAGGCCAACTTATAGATGAGGTGCTCAAAAGTAAAAACGCGGGATTAGTAATGAGTGCCTTGAGTGAAAATGCCCCCCTGCATATAGATGAAAGGATGTTTTTATGATGCGTAAACTTCTTTTATCCAGACAAAAACCAGCACAACTGATAGGGAGCGGACTTGGTGCATTTCTAGGGATTTCCCTCCTCCTTTTTACCCTGCAGGCCTTCCTTGATTTTAAAAGTTTCCTGACTGAAAAAGAAGCCTTAATTCACCCTGAATACTTAATCATCAACAAGCGCATTAGCATGTTGAGCAGCTTTTCAGAAAGCAGAAAATTCAGTGCTCAAGAACAAAATGAATTGGCTGAACTTCCCGAGGTTGTTCGGGTCGCTGCCTTTCGAAGCAATCAATTCCCTGCATCGGGTTCCATCATGAATGGTAACAGAGGCATGGCTGCTGAGCTTTTCTTCGAATCGGTGCCAAGCGAAATGATCGATGGCAACCTTGAACGCTTTAAATGGGAAATTGGTGATGAGCAATTACCCATCCTGGTACCTTCCAACTACCTCAAGCTTTATAATTTTGGCTATGCACCGAGTCAGGGTATGCCGCAGGTTTCGCCGCAGACTTTAAGTCAAATGACCTTCCGGCTCAGACTCGATTCCATGGGAATACCCATCTATAAAAATGCCTTTATTGCTGGGTATACGGAGCGAATTCCAAGCATCCTGGTTCCAGACAATTTTCTGGAATACGCGAATCAGGTCTACGCAGGAAAAGGAAATGAAGAACCTTCTCGTTTATTGGTAGAGGTGAAAGACCCATCGAATCCGGCTATTCTTCATTATCTGGAGGACCATGCTTATGAAAGCAATCAGGAACAATTAAAAAACGCAAGACTGTCGAGCGCCTTTACCTTGATTGGAGGAATTCTGGCGGTGATAGCATTGGTAATTCTATTGCTGGCCTTCCTAAGCTTCTTTCAATATACCCAGCTAAGTCTGCAGCGCAATGCCTATGAAATTAAAACCTTACTCGATTTAGGAGTTCGGCCTTCTCAACTTTTTATTCCATTTATCCAGGTATTGGCTGCGATGCTTGTCGGCCTATGCGGCGGCGCATTACTCCTTCTCTGGCTATGCAAGAACTGGCTGAATAGTGCTGCGGGTGAATATGGAATAGCGCTAAGTGAAGGCCTCCAGGGAGGGGTACTTATCACCACCCTTCTTATCTTTGTGGCATTCATCGCCATCCAAGCACTTGGAATCCGGAAAGGAATTCAATATTTGGGAGGGTATACATCATCATCAAATTAAATAGAGTGAGCGAATTAGTCATCCGATTGGTAGAATTCCAATCCCCTGAATATCAAGAAACTGTTGCTTTGCGCGACAAAATCCTTCGTCAGCCATTGGGCTTATCATTTAGCCAGGAAGAGCTTGACGGAGAAGGAAATCAATTTCATGTAGCAGCCTTTATCGACGACCGAATTGTGGGCTGTATGTCATTGCTTCCTATCGACGAGAAACACTTGAAGATGCGCCAGGTGGCTGTCGACCATGAGCAACAAGGACAAGGAATTGGAACCCGGTTGGTTAGTTATGCCGAGGAATTTGCTATTAAAAAAGGGTTCTGCTGTATTGAATTGCATGCACGAAAAGTGTCCAAACAGTTTTACGATGATTTGGCCTACTCAACCATCAGCGACGAGTTCACTGAAGTGGGCATCCCTCATTATAAAATGGAAAAAAATTGGTGTAGTTAGTCGACTTTACGACTGGAGGTGCACGGATTAAATGCGATATTGCCAATACCTGGAATATATCTTTGAAGCAAAACAAGAGGCTACCCAGCTGCGCCGAATTGCCAAAAGTATAAGCTTGCTATTGGAAGGAAATAGTCTGAACGACAAGTACAAAAAATAATTCTTCCTCATGGATCGAAGCTGTGCAGGGCTTCAATGATTCCTTAACTTTGTCCAGCATGGAATTTTACGCGTTGCTCGAAAAAATCAATCATCCTTCCGACCTCAAAAAGCTGAAGGAAGATGAACTTGTGTCATTAAGTGCTGAGCTACGCGCATTCCTCATCGATACGATCTCTAAATACGGCGGTCACTTTAGCGCCAACCTCGGGGTGATTGAACTCAGCATCGCCTTGCATTATGTTTTCAATACGCCAGAGGATAAACTCGTCTGGGACGTTGGCCATCAGGCTTATGCGCATAAGGTGCTCACCGGACGCAGAGACGAGTTTCCAGGAAATCGAAAAAAAGGTGGAATAAGTGGGTTCCCGAAACGCAAAGAATCGGAATATGATGCCTTTGGAACCGGACATTCCTCTACCTCCATCTCTGCTATTTTAGGAATGGCTGTTGCCGCCGCTTTGCAAGGGAATAAATCGCGCCAGCATATTGCCGTTATTGGCGATGGTGCGCTTACTGGCGGAATGGCATTTGAAGGATTGAACCATGCAGGGTCGCTAGATACCAATGTTCTGGTTGTCCTGAACGATAATTCCATTTCCATCGACCCGAGCATGGGGGCTTTAAAAAATTACCTAAACAGCCTGGCTCGTAATGAAGCGAACTCCGAATTCAGAGAAGGGGTAGCAGAAACGATTCGTCATGCCCGCGATCAAGGGGTTGCTGAATCGGTATTGAAAAAGATGGAAACCACTGCCTACCAGCTTTTAGGCAAAGAAGGGAACTTTTTCGAGTCCCTGAATTTCCAGTATTTCGGTCCGGTGGATGGTCACGATATTCTCGGGCTGTGCAAGGAATTAGAGCGATTAAAATCTATTCCAGGCCCCAAACTCCTGCATGTCCTTACCCTTAAAGGCAAAGGATTTGAACCAGCCGAAAAGGAGCAAACCTTATGGCATGCTCCAGGCACATTTGATAAGCTCAGTGGCGAAATCATTCAAAAGAACGCTCAGGAGAAAAAGGCACCAAAATACCAGGATGTATTCGGACATACTCTGCTTGAGCTAGCCTTAAAAAATCAAAAAATCGTCGGTATTACACCGGCAATGCCTAGTGGCTGTTCGATGGATATTATGATGGAAGCCCTGCCCGATCGTGTTTTTGATGTGGGAATCGCAGAACAGCATGCAGTGACGTTCTCCGCAGGATTGGCTTCTGAAGGATTAATTCCTTTCTGCAACCTCTACTCCACCTTCGCCCAGCGTGCATACGATCAAATTATTCATGATGTATGCGTGCAAAACCTCCCCGTTCGTTTTTGCCTTGACCGTGCGGGTTTAGTTGGTGCGGATGGCCCTACCCATCATGGTGCGTTTGATATTGCCTTTTTACGTTGCCTTCCGAACATGGTTGTCGCTGCTCCTTTAAATGAGCATGAGCTGAGAAATATGATGTTCCTAGCTAGTACTTATGATGACGGACCAATAAGCATTCGCTACCCAAGAGGAAATGGTGTTTTGATCGATTGGCGCAATTCATTTCAGGAACTTTCCATAGGAAAAGGACAAATCATTCAACAAGGAAAAGGAACTGCCATCTTAAGTATTGGTGCAATTGGAAATGAGGCCATCAAAGCCTGTAAACTGTTGCAAGAAAACGGCATCCGACCTACCCATGCCGACCTGCGATTTATAAAACCTTTAGATGAAGAGCTGGTGCTTCAACTTGCCGAAAATCATCCAAGCTTAATCACTTTAGAAGATGGTTGTTTGGATGGGGGCTTTGGTTCTGCCGTGCTTGAATGTCTGGCTAAGCATGGAAAAACAAACCGGGTAATTCGTTTGGGCGTTCCAGATAGCTTCATTGAACAAGGCAGTCAACAAGAGCTTTATGCTCAATGCAAGATGGATGCGAACGGTATTGTTCAGTTGATTAAAAAATTGGATGGAGTAAAATAACTCCGACATCATCCACCCCAACTTTTCATTCCGCTGAAAATCAATCCTGCATAAAAAAGGATAGGCACTTCAAAAATTCTTTTATAATCTTGAAGTGTCAGCATGAATCGACAGAATTTAGAACAGGGGCTTTCCAAATACATCCCTCAAGAAACCGTTTCTTCTATTTGCGACCTGATTATTGAGCTAAAAGTACACCTGCGCGTTAGCAAACAAAGAAGCTCTAAATTAGGAGATTACCGACCGCCACATGATGGCAAGGGACACCGTATTTCTGTGAATCATAACCTGAACTCCTATTCTTTTTTTATCACTTTGGTGCATGAATTAGCCCATTTGCTCGCCTGGAACCGTTACCAAAACTCTGTTGATCCCCATGGTCGTGAATGGAAAGCGTTTTTTCAAAACCTCATGGTGCCTTATCTCGGTAAAAACATCTTTCCTGAGGATGTTGAGTCGGCATTACAACGCTACTTAAAGAACCCTGCTGCTTCAAGTTGCAGCGACCCTCACCTGTATAAAATCCTCACCCGCTACGATGAACGGCCTGTCATTCATCTGGATGACCTCCCCATCGGGACAAAATTTGGAATCAATAATGGGATGATATTCATAAAAGGTGAAAAAAGGCGCACCCGCTACCGCTGCATTGAACAACGAAGTGGACGCGCCTATTTTGTAAGCGGCATTGCCGAAGTAGAAATATTGGAAGGTTAATCCTTCAAGTCAAAGCGATCTGCATTCATCACTTTTACCCAAGCTTTCACAAAATCATGGACAAACTTCGATTTGTTATCATCCTGTGCATACAGCTCTGCATAAGAGCGAAGAATAGAGTTTGATCCAAAGACCAAGTCCACACGGGTGGCGGTCCATTTGGCCTCATTCGTTTTTCTATCTACAATATGATAGAGGTTTCGTCCTGCGGGTTTCCATGAATAGCGCATGTCGGTGAGGTTTACGAAAAAGTCGTTGCTCAATGTGCCCACAGAATCCGTGAACACCCCATGTGTACTTCCGCCATGATTAGTTCCCAAAACGCGCATTCCGCCAACTAGAACAGTCATTTCTGGCGCTGTTAAGCCCATAAGCTGTGTTCTATCGAGAAGCAGCTCTTCCGGAGCGGCGTCGTAATCCTTTTTCAACCAGTTTCTGAATCCATCATGAATTGGTTCCAAGGCCTCAAAAGAGTCAATTTCTGTTAATTCAGCCGATGCATCTCCTCTGCCGGGAGCAAATGGCACTTTAATAGATACCCCAGCGCGTTCAGCAGCCTTTTCAATTGCGGCACTTCCTCCAAGAACAATGAGGTCGGCAATACTCACTTTTTTCGTCAATCCAGCTTGAATAGCTTCCAAGGTCTTGAGCACACGAGCCAAACGCTCAGGCTCATTTCCTTGCCAGTCTTTTTGAGGAGCAAGACGGATACGCCCACCATTCGCTCCCCCACGGAAGTCAGAACCACGGTAAGTTCGTGCACTGTCCCAAGCGGTAGTAATCAAATCTGTTTCACTTAAACCTGAGTTTAAGAGCGTAGACTTGAGTGACTCTATTTCTGAATCATTCAAAGTATAATCTACTGTAGGAATTGGGTCTTGCCAAATGAGGTCTTCAGCTGGCACGTCTGGTCCGAGGTAGCGGCTTTTAGGACCAAGGTCGCGGTGGGTTAACTTGAACCATGCACGTGCAAAGGTCTCTGCAAAATATTCCTGATCCTCATAGAAACGCTCTGAAATTTTGCGGTATTCCGGATCCATTTTCAAGGCCATATCGGCGTCGGTCATAATAG